>JAYUXE010000660.1:0-4292 GCA_043753165.1 Archangiaceae bacterium
CGTCTGGTTCGTTCAGCCGTCTCTCGTCCCCGTGCGCGCCTCGACCAGCGAGCGACGGAGACGACGATGCGATTCCCGATATTCCTGATTCTTCTCACCACGGCCTGCCTTCCGAAGTCGGCGCTTCACCCCGACGGCGACCTTCACAACAGCCGCTGCGCGCAGCTGGTGCACACTGAGGATCTCGCGCAGGCCCGCGCCGAATGCACGCTGGCCCGCGAGTACAACCCCGACTCGCCCGAGACGCTGGTGAACCTCGGGTTGATCGAATACCGCGAGGGAAACAACGAGGCGGCGCGTGCGCTGTGGATCAAGGCCGCACGCGTCGGGCAGGAAAGCGCGCAGGCGTACAACAACCTCGGCGTCCTCGCGCTGGACGAAGGCGATGCGACGGTGGCCGAGTCACGGTTCGAGCGGGCGTTGAAGGTGGACCCGGCGTACCTCGAGGCGCGGAAGAACCTGGCGCTGTCGCAGGTGCGGCTGAAGAAGCTCGACGCGGCGGAACAGACGTTGCGGATGATGATCGCGGTCGCTCCGCTGTTGTCCGAGCCGTACCACCAGCTCGGAGTGATTCGCCTTCAGCGCGGCGACGCCAAATCGGCCGCAGGGTGGTTCGAGCGCGCGGTGCAGATCGAGGTCGGGTACGCCGAAGCGTGGAAGGGGCTGGCGGCGGCGCGCGAACAGCTGGGCGATGCGCACGCCGCGGCCGACGCATACGGGACGTGCGTGGACGAGGCGCCGGGTGATCTCGAATGTCTGGCTGGGCTCAAGCGGACGCGGTGATAGACAGCGCCGCATGTCCAACGAGATCAATCACGTGATGGTAGTGGGAGCCGGGCAGATGGGCGCGGGAATCGCGCAGGTCGCGCTGGTGGCGGGTTTGACGGTGACGCTGGTCGACGTGTCCCCCGAGGTGGTCGCGAAGGGCCGCGCGAAGATCGAAGGCGGCCTCGGCAAGCTGGTCGAGAAGGGCAAGCTCGACGACGCGAAGCGCAAAGACGCGATCGCGCGGCTCTCGACGGCGAACGCGATTCTCGACGTGAAGGGCGCCGACGTGGGCATCGAGGCCGTCAGCGAGAACGAGGAGCTCAAGAAGAAGATCTTCAAGGATCTCGACGCGGCAGTTCGTCCGGGCGGCGTGCTCGCGACCAACACGTCGTCGATTCCGATCACGCGCATCGCGGCGACGACCAAACGCCCCGAGGCCGTGATCGGGATGCACTTCATGAACCCGGTGCCCGTGATGGCGCTGGTCGAGATCATTCGCGGCGCGGCGACGAATGACGAGACGTACGCGGCGACCCGTGCGCTCGCCGAGAAGATGGGCAAGACGACCGTCGTGTCGAAAGACTTCCCGGGCTTCATCGTGAACCGCGTGCTGATTCCCATGCTCAACGAGGCGTGCTTCGCGCTGATGGAAGGGCTCGCGTCCGCGGAAGACATCGACACCGCGATGAAGCTCGGCACGAATCAGCCGATGGGGCCGCTGGCCCTGGCCGACTTCATCGGGCTCGACACCGTGCTGTCCATTGCCCAGGTCCTTCATGCCGGGCTCGGTGAGAGCAAATACCGGCCGTGCCCGCTGCTTCGCCAGTACGTCGAGGCCGGCTGGCTCGGAAAGAAGACCGGCCGCGGGTTCCATCAATACTGAGCGGCTAAGGGTCTTCGCGCGGCGTGGTTGTTTCGCGGCAGCCTCGTCCGATTCCGAGCCTCGGAGTTTTGCCGTCGGCTCCAAAGGTACCGCCACGTGTTGCTCGCGAGAGGCGACCGTCGTGCCCGAAACGCTGCCGAGCAACCTCCGGTGATCGTTGCCGTGGAACACCTGCGAGAAATCGAGAGCTCCGCTGGTTCTCTCAACGTCCCGCGGGCATTGGTGGGTGGCGAAGGTCGGAAGCACCGCTGTGCATTGAACGAAGCGCGAGGCCGCTGGAGCAGTGGTCCAAACGGACGATTCTTAACGCGTACGAATGGTCTAATTTCTGGTGGCCCGCCGCAACCATCCAATGCACCTGCTGCCTCAAGAATTGGAACCAGGCGAAATTCCGGGATGTCATTTAGATTGTTCGCTTGGTCCGAGTTAGGAACAGCCCTCTGGGGAGCTCGCCGGCGGGGGCCGGCTGGATGTCCGACACACAGCGGTCGATGCACCCGAGCAACTTCATCGAAGAGCCTCCGCATCACCACGCCGTACTTCGAAGGCTCCGTCATCGGCCGCGCGTGGCGGCGCGAGCTGATTCGAGGCCAAGAACTCGGGTGCCACAGCGCCTGAAGGGGTGCGGGAAAGGCCACCACTCGTTCGTGTCCGAGGGCCGCTGAGAGAACCCGCAGAGCTTTCGACCTCTCGAATGGGCTCCATGCTCAGGATCACCCGTTTCGGTCACGCCGATCGACTCCCGCGATCCACGCGTGGCGGCACGTGTGTAGCCGTCGCCGAAAGACGGCAGCCCCCAACCGGACGACCTGACTGACAGCAGCTCGAAAAAGGGGGGGGGCCGCCGGCCGCCCCAGCAGGTAAGCCGCCACGCCCCACCCCCAGTTTTTCGCGCTCAAACCAACCGACTTCGGCGCTTTCGCCCGGCCTCAACCCACTTCAATGCCCGAGGGCCGTTGAGAGAACCCACAGAGCTCTCGATTTCTCGTACGGGCTCCACGGCAACGATCGCCCGAAGGTTGCTCGGCACCGTTCCGGGCATGACGATCGCGTCCCGCGATCCACACGTGGCGGTACGCTCGAAGCCGTCGGCGAAAGACGGAGCCCCGGAACCAGGCGACTGCTGCGGCCCGACGATCGCCTCCCGCGATCCACACGTGGCAGTACGCTCGAAGCCGTCGGCGAAAGACGGAGCCCCGGAACCGGACGACTCCTGCGCCCCGCCGATCGCGTCCCGCGATTCACGCTCGAGGCCGTCGACGAAAGACGAGCCGTACGACTACTGCGGCACGATCGACAGCAGGTACTCGCCCGACTTCGGAGCGCCGGCCGAGACGAACGTATCGAGCGACAACCACCAGGTGCCGGGCTGCAGCGTGGTGACGATCTGGCGGTCGTTGCGCATCACGCAGCCCGCGCCCGTCACCGGGTCATTCATCAGATGCACGTCGATGTCCGAGCCGTTGAGGGCGAACGCCTGAATCTTCACCGCGGTCGGCGAGGTGACGGTGAGCTTGTAGAGCTGTTCGGGCCCGGACTCGTCGGTCGTCGACGCGCAGCCGGGATAGTTGGAGATGCGGTTGGCCCCGGACTTCGACGTGTCGCGCAGGTCGACGAAGGGCAGGGACGCAACGACGAACGGATCCAGCAGTGTCCCGGCGCCGGCCTGTGACTGGGCGACATCGGGCGCCGCCGACGATTCGACCGCCTTGCGCGCCCGGTCGAGCGCTTCGATCGCGAGCAGGTTGCGCGTGTTGTGGCCGAACCCCAACGCAGCGGCCGTGAAGTGACAGCCGCGCGCCGCGCCGTTCGCAGTGAAGACGTTGAGGTGCAGGCCATCGGCGCCGATGCCGTGCGACGGAAGCAGCCGCATCGCCGCGTCGAGCTGCATCAAGGGAACCTGCCGGGCCTGCGCGATGCCGCGGACGACGCCTTCGAATTCGGGCACGCGCGCATCGGCGACGGTCGCGTCATCGCGCGGCGGCAGCGTCGTCAGCAGCGGGATGACGCCCTTCGCGATCAGCTGGTCGGTGATCGCGAACATGTTCTTCGCGTAGGTGAAGACGTCGCCCGTACCGTTGCCGATGTCGTTGGTGCCGAACATCACCAGCGCGTACCGCGGCGACAGCGCGTTGACTTCGGTGTCGAGGGGGGAAGGGGACCCGGCGAGGGCGGCGCCGGCGCTCCAGCCGACGGTGGCGGCTTGCGAGACGCGCGTGAACGACGGGCCGGCCTTGAACACGTCGATCGTCGGCTGCAGCGCGGCGCGGCCCGCGAGGTCGACGTTCGTGCCGGCGAAGCAGGTGAAGAAATTCGTGTTCACCGTGTTCGAGTCACCGATCTTCGCGAACACGCCCGGTAGGCGCAGCGCGTTCGATGCGATCTTCTTCAGGCTGGCGACGACCGACGCCGTGATCGGCGAGTGCCGCGCGCCGGGCGGGTAGATGGGCGGAAGCGAGGCTCCCGCGTCCGGAAGCCCTGCATCGAACGGAAGCCCTGCATCGAACGGAAGCCCTGCGTCGCTCGACACGCCGGCATCGGAGACGCCTGCGTCGAGACGCGTCCCTGCGTCCTCTTCCGGCTGCATCGGCGCACCGCACGCGATGAGCACGAGCAGGGCAGGGACGAGGAAACGCATAGG
>JAYUXE010000661.1:0-1705 GCA_043753165.1 Archangiaceae bacterium
GAACTCCATGTTCGCGATCTGCGCACCGGCCCGGTACGCCATCGCCACCCCGTCGCCGGACGCGACGTCGGGGTTGGTCGTGTAGAGGTAGACCTTCCCGGCTCCACCGGTCGCCAGCACGGTGAGCTTGGCGAGGAACGTGTCGATGTGGCCGTCGGGCTTGAGCACGTAGGCGCCCATCGCGCGCGCTTTGCCGCGGGGCTGCGAACGGTCGACCAGCAGATCGATGGCCGCGCAGTTCGGGAAGAAGGTGATGTTCGGCTGGTCGTCGCAGGCGTGAAGCATCGCGCGCACGACCTCGCGGCCGGTGACGTCGCCTGCGTGGACGATGCGACGGCGCGAGTGGCCGCCTTCGCGGGTGAGGTCGAACTCGTGGCTGGCGGCGTTGCGGTTGAACTCGGCGCCGAGCGCGACCAGCGCCTTCAGGCGATCCGGCCCTTCCTTCACGGTGACGGTGACGGCGTCGCGGTGACACAGCCCGCCGCCGGCGATCATCGTGTCTTCGATGTGCTGGTCGTAAGAGTCGTCGGACGCCAGCACGGACGCGATGCCGCCCTGGGCGTAGACGGTGTTGCTCTCGTCGCGCGCGCGCTTGGTGAGCACCGCGACCGAGCCATGCTTGCTGGCTTCCAACGCGTAGCTGAGGCCGGCGATTCCGCCGCCGAGGACGAGAAAGTCGAAAGCTTGGGCCATGGCGTTCACATAACACCCGGGCGAAGGGGTTTTGGACGCGTCGTCGCGGGGAGGCTACGCTTCGCGCGTTTTGACGAAGGCCCTTCCACTCATTCTTATGTTGGCGACGCCGTCTGCTTTCGCGGGCGGCATCTACAAGTACGTCGAGAAGGACGGGACCATCGTCTACACGAACGTCGCTCCGGGCGGTTCGAAGGCCGCGAAGGCGCGAAAGATCGAAGGGGAGTTTCGCCCGGCTCCGCTGCCGACGGCCCCTGCCCGCGTCACCAGCGGCTCGAAGCAGAAGGCCACGCAGTACGACGAGTACATCGAGCAGGCGGCGAATCGGTACCGCATCCCTTCGGCGCTCGTTCGCGCGGTGATGCACGCCGAGTCCGCGTTCGACCCGCAGGCGGTTTCCCCCGTCGGGGCTTCCGGGCTGATGCAGCTGATGCCGCCCACCGCGCAAGAGATGTACGTGAAGGACATCTTCGACCCGCGCGACAACATCGAAGGTGGGGTGCGGTACCTGCGCGTGCTGGCGAACGAGTTCGACGGCGACATGGTGAAGATGGTCGCGGGCTACAACGCCGGGCCGGATGCGGTGCGGAAGTACAACGGGCAGGTGCCGCCCTACGCCGAGACGCAGGCGTACGTCCGGAAGGTGTTGTCGCTCTACTTTCAATACAAGATCCAGACGTCGGAAGCGCAAGGGGACGAATGACGAGCACGACGGGCCGCCGCGATGCCGCGGCGGATGAAGAATTTCTGGCGCAGCTCTACAAGGGCGGCGAGCTGTTGGCGGCAGGGAAGGTCGACGAGGCAAAGGGCCACCTCGAGCAGGCGTACGACCTGCAACCGAAGAACGAAAAGGCGCAGAACCTGTTGGGGCTGACGTACTTCAAGCTCGGGCAGTTCGAGCAGGCCTCGACGATCTACGAGCAGCTGGTGAACGACAACCCAATCGACCCCACGCTGCGGGTGAACCTGGGGCTCGTCTATTTGAAGACGAATGACCTGACGCGCAGCGTGC
>JAYUXE010000662.1:0-9684 GCA_043753165.1 Archangiaceae bacterium
GCTCGCGCCGTGGGCCTTCCAATCGGCCGTCGGCATGGCGCGGTTGACTGCGGCCGAAGGCGAGTGCGTCGAGGTCATCAACTGGTTGGACCGCGCCGCCTTGATTGGAGGGCAGGACGCCGTTCACTTCCTGCTGGAAGAGTCTGAGCGTTTGACGACCCGCTGCGCTCGGGTTTCAGGCCGGCGGTAACGCACCCGCAATCGGCATAGGGGCTGAGGGCAGATCGCCGTCAGTCCCCTGCCACACCACCGGACATGCGGGTCCGCATCCGGCGGTTCGAAGAGTTGAGGGTAGTGCGCAAGCCGAGGAACCCCTTCGGCGTCGAAATACGTATTCGGCCGAGCGACGTTCAACATCATGGCCGAGTTGCGCCACCAGCGTCGCGAGTTTGCGGCCACCTGTCGGGCGACGTTTACGGCAGTGCCTCGCCGGATCAACTCCCGGTAGATGGTCGTCTCTCGTTTCCACTGTTTCAGTTGCGCCTGTCGCAGGCGACGGCACCTGCAGGATGCACTGTTGGATGCACCGGTCGAGCGCCGTCGGAATCCCAAGCTTTCGGACTTTTCCACCGCTCTTTGGGATCTCCACGCCTCGCACCTCCTTCGGCCGGTAGGTGCCCTCGAGCAACTGCGCCCGAATCTCCTTCCATTGCTTGGAGAGGTGCTCGGCCAGCTCGTCGACCTTCATTCCGTCGACGCCGGGACTGCCCTTGTTCTGCTTCACCCGCTTCTGGTGCTTGTCGCTTCCGAGGCCCACAGTCGTCTCACTCTCCTCTTCGTTCGGCCCTTCCGCGCTCGCTCAGCCTTCGGCTTCCGGTAGGCGGGTCGCCATCCCTGCCGTCTTCTGCTCGCACGTACTGCGGCCTCTGCTGACTCCTCGCTCCGCTCCCTGCTGGCCGCGTCGCCCTTTCAGGCGTCATGCGAGGTCTCCCCAGGTAAGGCGTCGTGAATTTCCCTGCGCAGTCGGCGGCTCTACGTCTCAGCCTCTTGGGTCGTTTGCTTCGCGATTTCGTGGTCGCTCGCCCATGGCTGCTCTGCCTCGTAGCCGCTTCCTGTTCGTCGACTCGCAGCTTCACTACCCGCTTCTTTCGGCGCCACCCTCGCGGATGGACCGGTTTCCCGGCTTGTCACCTTGCGGTTCGTGTCGGTCGCTTCGACCTGCTTCCGAGAGGACTTTCACCTCCTATCCACGCCCGTGAAGGGCACACACGAAAAAGGCGCCCCGGTCACCCAGGACGCCTTGGCAGGTCAGCCGTGTCGCGGCTGCCAGATCGTTGGCTTTATTTCGTCGGCCGGCCGCTGCCGACGGTGCGGGCCTCGAAGACCGGAATGGGGTCCTGGGGCAGCTGGACGCGGGGATCTCCGTTGGCCTGGCCGCGCATTTCCCCCTGTGCCGACCGGGTGTTATCGGCGTTCAAGAGCGCCGCCGTCGACGTGCCGTTGGCCGCCTGCTCGCCCTCGAGGTCATCCATTCCGACTCCGCAACCCGAGGCCATCAAGGCCACCGCTGCCAACATTCCGACGATCATTGACTTCATGGTGAGTCCCCTTTGCATCTTTGGTGCCGAGCTCTGGTTATTCATCGCTGCCCTCGTCGTCGGTGCCACCCTCGTCATCTCCATGGGCGACCCCCTTCAGCTCGGACTCCGCGTTGACGATTTGTGACAGGCGCGACCGCTTCATCTTCAGCAGGCGGGCCGCTTCACTGATGTTGCCCTTCGCCTCGAGCAGCGCGCTCTTGATGCACTGCATTTCGATTTCGTGGCGCAGGTCTTTGAGGCTGATGCCGCGGTGGCGAGCCAGCTCGTAGTAGTCGGGCGGACCATCGGAAACCGCTGCGACCGCGCGTGGGGCCGCAATGACGGGCACTGCAGCAAGCGCCGCAACCGCAGCCACCGGCGCAGCAACGACAGGCGCCGCGTTTTCCATCAAAGATCTCAGCTCGCTCACATGGCTGAACGAGTCGGGCCCGATGACGAGGCCTTCGGCAAAAATCGCCGCGGCCGAAAGCACGTTCTCGAGCTCGCGCACGTTGCCCGGCCAGGGGTGACGCGCCAGCAGCGCCAACGCCTCTTCCGACAGCTGCTTCACCGGCTCGCCGCGTTCGTCGGCGATGCGGGTGAGGAAGTGCGACGCCAGCTGGGGCAGGTCTTCAGGGCGTTCGCGCAGCGACGGCAGCTCGAGGGTGACGCCCTTCAGCCGGTAGTACAGGTCGGCGCGGAACCGGCCCTGCGCAATCAGCGCCTCGAGGTCACGGTTGGTCGCGCAGATGACGCGCACGTCGACCTTCAGCGTCTTCGTGCCGCCGACGCGCTCGAACTCGCGTTCCTGCAACACGCGAAGCAATGCGACCTGGCACTTCGGGCTGATGTCGCCGATCTCGTCGAGGAAGAGCGTGCCCCCATCGGCCAGCTCGAAGCGACCCTTCCGCTCGCGCACGGCCCCGGTGAACGCGCCCTTCTCGTGGCCGAACAGCTCGGACAGCAGCAGGTCTTCCACCATCGCCGCGCAGTTCACCTTCACCAGCGGCATGGCACGGCGAGGAGACAGAATGTGAAGCGCCTCGGCGAGCAGCTCTTTGCCGGTGCCGCTCTCGCCACGCACGAGGACAATCGCGTTACTGCGGCCGATGGGCTCGATCTGCCTGATCACGCGCTGCAGCGCTGCCGAACGCCCAACCAGGCCGTGCGTCTTGTCGACCGACCGCGGGGCGTAGACGACGCGCGGCAGCTTCAGCTCGGGCTCGAGCGTCGCCAACACTTCGGCGCGGCGTGGCACCGAAAGGAATGCCGAACGTCGAACCGGCGGCACGCGCTGAACGAGCTCGTCCATCAAGCGGCCCGCGCGCGCGAATTCGGCCTGCGCGCCGGCGGTGTCGTTGGCCGCGAGCTTCAGGCGCCCCATCAGGTGGTACACGCGGAAGGGGCCTTCGAGATCCGGGTTGCCGAGCAGCGTGTCCTTCGCGCGCGCGGCAGCGCGACCCGCGCCGTGAAGGTCTGACAGCGTCAGGGCCAGCTCACCGCGAATCAACTCGACCTCGACTGCCGACGACGGAAGCTGCGCGCTGCCCTTGTCGACGCAGCGGCGGGCGAGCTCGGCCGACGCCTGCGCCTTTTCGCCTGCCCCCAGATGCGCGCGCGCCTTCAGAGCCGCCGCGAGCGCCGCGAAGCCATCGTTGCCCACGCCTTCGAAGCGAATGCGGGCGGCCTCGAGGTTGCGAATCGCCTCGAGCCAGTCGCCGGCGTCGATCGCCACGGCGCCCAGGTTCAACAGCGCGCTGCCTTCGAGGTAGGGCTCACCCTGACCCGATGACAACCGCAGCGCGTGCTCCGAAAGCTCGACCGCGCGTTCCATGTCGCCGAGGAAATGGTGAAGGCGGGCGAGGTTCGAAGCCGCATGCGCAACCTCGCGCGCTCCACCAAACCGGCTGATCGCCTGCAACGCACGGGTGAGGTTCTCGAGCGCGGGCTCGAAGTCACCGCTTTCCGCGTAGAGGCTGCCGAGGTTCGCCAGCGCCTGCACCGCCGGGCGAGGAGTCGCCAGCGCGGCCTGGTAGCAACCAATGGCGCGGTCGCGATCGCCCTGCTTGTGCGCCGCGACACCCTGGTTCAACCGCGCGTTCGACTCGAGCTGCAGCAGCCCGGCCGTCTGCGCCGCCGCCACGTTCTCGACGAACAACGCTTCGGCCTTCGCCGCGTCACCCTGCACCAGCATCGCCTTGCCCATCACGTTGCGAAGCGTGATTTGCAGACCCGCAGACGGCGACTTCTGAAGCGCCGCTTCGCACAGCGCGAACGCTTCGGCCGGCTGCCCTTTGAGCATCCGCATCTCGGCCGTCAGCGCCGCCGCTTCCACCGTCGTCTGCGCATCGGCTGCCGCTCGGGCCAGCGTCATCTCGGCCAGCCGGAACCGCCCCAGCTTGACCAGGTTCTTCGCGGCCAGCAGCGCGCGCTGCGCCGAAAGGCCTGAATCCTTGACCCGCGCCGACTGCGCGAACGTGCGCGCGGCATCGCGATAGTTGCCCAGCGCCTGCAGCACCGAGCCATGGCGTTCCTGCACCGACGCCTGCTCTGCGCCTTTGAGCAGGCCGACCGCGCGGGCGTAGAGCTCGGACGCATCTTCATGCGCGCCACGGGCGGCAAGTGAATCGGCCGCACGCACCGCCACCGCCGCGCCTTCGTCGGCGCCGACTTCCAGCAGCAGCTCGGCGGCGGTGCCGACCTCGCCCGCTTCGGCCATCGCCAGCCCCAGCGACCGCTTGAGCAGCTTCACCCGCGCGGGGCTCAGGCTGCTCGCGAACGCCAGCTTCTCGGCTTCCCGCGCGAACCGGTACACGGGCTCACCGTCGAGAACGCGAACCGTGACGACATGGCTGCGAACCAGCGCGTCCAGGGTCGCGGCAGAATCGACCGAGATCCCCGCCTGCTTGAGCACCCCAGCGACGGCAGCCAGAGACAACGCATCGCGCGAGGCAGCCAGCGTCTCGAGCACATTGCGTTCGACATCGCTGAGCCGTTCGACGCGGCGAAGAAAGAAGTCGACCGGGGCCGCCAGCGGGCGTTCGAGCAGCTCGCCCAGCGCTTCCGGGTTTCCACCCGTCGCATCCAGCAGCCGCTGCGCGACGTCCGTACGCGAGAGGAAGCTGCGAATGCCGTCGAGGTCGAGGCCGCGCAACGACACGCTGCGGCCGGTGACCTTCGAGACGATTTCATCGAGCGCCGCCGGAAGCTTCGCGTCGTCGCGGAAAGAGATGACGAAGAGGCCGCCCGCGCGCGAAGCCGGGGTCGAGCACACCGCCGCGAGGTAGCGCAGCAGCTCGAGCGACGCCTTGTCGGCGACTTCCACGTCAGGAAACAGAAAAGCAGGGGCGTTGCGGCCCGCGAGGGCGAACAGCTCGCTGACGCCGTCGTAGAGCGACAGCCGGCGATCTTCCATCACCGCGGTGCCATTCGGGTTCTTCAGCGGGGAAACGGCGCGCAAAACGTCGTTGAGGCGGGGCTCGGGGACGCCCGCGTGTTCCAGCGACGTCGCCAGCTCGCTGACCATCGGCTGGAACATGCCGAAGCTCTTCCGCGCTTCCCGGCCCGACGCGCCTTCGAACACCGCGACGCCGCGCTTCTGCAGTGCCGCGCGCAGCTGACCGAACAGGTGCGACTTGCCGACGCCCGCGGGCCCACGCAGGAAAACGAACCGCGGCCGCGCCGTCATCTTTGCTTCGTCGTGCTCGCGAAGGAGCAACGCCAGCTCGGCTTCTCGACCGCTTGCCTCGCCCTGCTCGCTGCGCCAGCCCTGCAACCGCGCCATCTCAATCGCCATCTTTGAAGCTCCTCGCACCGGCATTGTGCCCGTTTCCCCAACGGGTCGGCCCCAGTGCTTGACCCCACCCAAGCTGCTCTTCGCCCTTGAGCAACCCATGTGCCAGTTTTGCGGCAGCTTTTCTCAACCGCTGGGGCGAAAAGCGCGAGGATTTACGGTCACTTGCCCGTCACTTCCGACGGGACTGAAAGCCACATGCCAGCTGTGTGACACCGCTGGCGCGCAGGCCACGGGAATGTGACTGGGAACAGGACGACACGCGAAAGTGACAGCGTCGACGCCGACGAAAGCGGGTGGCTACTCTTTCACCGGCGTGGCCTTCAGCGCGGCCTTGCCTTCCTTCACGTAGACCTGAAAGCGAACGGTCTTGCAGTTGTACTTCGCGACCAGCTGTTCCTTGTTCTTGCGCAGCTTGGCGACGAATTTGTCGAAGGTGAGGCCATCGGCCGGCTCGCCGCAGCGCTCGCGCGTGGCGACGAAATCGCGGAAGACTTCCTGGAAGTGGGCATCTTCCGAGCCGCCCGAAGCAATCGACGGCGGCACCGAGGCGACGCGCGGCATCCCGGGCATCGTCTTCGGCAACGGCGCCATCGGGTTTTCTTTCGTGTTGCCGCGCGCGCTGGCCTTGAGCAGTTCTTGCGGAATGACGGCGACGCGGGTGGCGTCGGGGTTGTCGCCCTGGGCCTGTTCGTCGCTGCTCATCATGCCGCCTGCCATCGCGAATGGATCGACGGCCGGGTTGCTCTGCGTCGACGCCATCGACATCGGGTTCTTGTAGCCGTGCGCGGGATACGACGTCGTGCGCTGGCTCTCGAAGTCGTCATCACCCAATGACATCGTGTGGGCCTGCGCCCGCTGCGGCTCGGCCGGGCCGAGCGCGGCAAATGGATCTTCCGCCGGGTCTTCGACGGGGGGCGGCGAGTAGCGCGGCGCTTCCATCGTCGAGGCCGACCGCATGGGCTCGAACTCGGGCTGGGCTTCGATTTCCCGTGACGTGACGGGTGGCGGCGCCGGCGTGCTGGGCCCGAAGTTGAAATCGTCGGGGCTCGCTTCTGCCGGGGCAGGCGCGTCGGCGATCGGCAGCGGCGCGAGCGCATCGGCGCGCGCGGACGTGGAAGCGATTGGCGGCGGCAGCGGCACGCGCGGGCCGACGTAGGCCTCTTCTTCTGACTGGGCCGAGCCCATCAACAGCGTAAAGGCGATCGCGGCGATCAACAGGCCGGCGAACATGAACAGCGCGGTCTTCTGGTAACCGGCCAGCGCCGTCATCGCGGGACGCACGGACGCAACGGCAACCACCTCGTAGGGCGTGCCGGGGATGTCGCGGCGAATGCCGATTTCCAGCGGGCTCGACCCACCCATCACATCGCCCGCGGTGAGAATCGGCAGCTTCACGGGGCCGAGCTGGGTGATCGAGCCGACTTCCGCGTCCGTCGCCTGCCCCGGCTTCTTCACCTGCGTGATCAGATTTTTCTTCGTGCCGCCCGCAGCGACTTCCTTGCCGCCGACTGAGAGGCCGAGCGCCGTGAGCGAAAGGTCCTTTGCGACGGCGTCGACGATCGCCTGCGCTTCGACGGCCAGCGGCAGCCCGACCAGCACGGTGCCGACCGCCCGAACCTCGTTCTTGTCCACCCCAAACATCGGCACCGAATAAAAGAGGTGCGGGCCACCGAAGGCGTCGACGACCTCGCCTTTTCCACCCGCGAGCGACACGGCCTTCACGTCGAACCCTTCGGGCACAACGGTCGCGTCCTCGGCACCCTTCGCGATCAAAGCCCCCACATCGTTCGAGACGCCGACGATGACCAGCGGGCGAAGGTTTTCGGGCAGCGCATCCGAGACCGCGGTGCGCACCATCGCGAACCGTTCGGCCGTGGGCGCTTCGGGCTTCGCCGTCTTCGGCCCCGGGTTGGTGATTGCAGGCGTCGACGCCAGCTTGAGCACCGCGGCCTGCAGCTCTGAACGGCTGGACTCGAGGCGCAGCGCAACCGCCGCGGGGGCGCTGAAGGCGTGGCCCGTAGCCTGATCCACCATCACCGTCCCGATTGCGGGCGAGAGGAGAAAGAGGTGGGAGCCCCAGAGGCCCAACGCGAGAAGGGCAAACACGAGAAACTTGAGGCGGGTCAAGGCAGCCGACTTATAACTGCGGCCGCGTCTCCCCTCAAGAAACTCGAACGAAAGGCGGCTTCATGGCTGACAGTTTTTCCATCGTCCGCACCACCGAAGATCCCCTGACGGCCGACCGGCTGGTCGAAGTCCTGCGCCAGGAAAAGATCGACGCCTTCACCCGTGAACGCGGCGCCGCCTCGACCGCATCGTTCGAGCCGGCCGTCGGCGCCTTCTACGAATTGTTCGTGCCCGAAGCCGAGCTCAAGCGCGCTTCAGCCCTCGTCGACACCGAGCTCGCGGCGATTGAATCCGAAGGCGTCCAGAACGCCGCAGCCGCCGAAGAAGAGGCGATGTCGGGCCAGAACCCTACGGACTGAGCACGGGCTGCACGGCGTAGAGACTTACGCCTTCGACCGTCCACTTCGCGTAGCCCAGGTTGCGGCCCAGGTAGTTGGCCAGCGGCTCGTCGACGACCTTCCCGAAGCTGCGGGAAGCGTGGCGCAGAAACGAGCCGCCCTTCTTGTGAACCAGAAAGCCCACGTGGCTGATGCGGGTCACGCTCTGCGGGCGATCCGCGCGCACCACCACCACCAGCGTCCCCGTCGGGGCCGCCTTCAGCTTCTCTTGCGCCACCGCCGCCGGAATCAAGTCCCACGCGTACTCGCCGCGCGCCTGGTGCTCCGGGCCCAGGCCCAGCGACGCGCCCGACTTCGACTTCCACGCCACGTCATCCAGCACCTTCTTCACCTGCACCGTCTCGGGCCCGCCGATGCTTCGCGTGATGTCCTTCAAGAAGCCCTTCTTCAAATTGCTGGGCACCCACTGGGCTTCCATCACGTGGTTGCGCGCCTCGAAGCCGGGCTCGTCACCTTCGTAGCGAATCCGCGTCAGCAGCGGAACCACTGCGTCGGACGACGGGGCCAGCGAAAGGGCAATCGCTTCTTCGACGAAGGTCAGACAGTCGACCGCGTCGTAGCGAACGAGCGGGTCGGGGTCCCTGCCCTGCCCTTCGCCCAATGGCGAGACGACGTACGGGGTGCCGATGAACTTCGCGCTCACCGCTTCGAGCCGATCGCTCAACGGCCGCGACGGGCCCGCAGCGGCGAACATCACATCCGTCGTCGGAGTCGGACCGGCCGCCAACAACGTCAGCAGAACGAGGGTCACTTGATTCCAGCTTTGCGCAGAATCGCGCGCCGTTGGTCGTCAGGCAGGCGCAGCTTCTCGAGCTCGCGTTCGTACGCCAGTCGTTCTTCACCAAACGCCTGGAAGCTGGTCAGCACGAGCCAGTCGAGCTTCGACGCGTCGCCGCCTTCGTAGAGAATTCGCGCGGCCGCCGCCTGCAGCGAACGGTCGGGGTCCTTCAGCAGCGGCTCGAGCACGGGGGCGGCTTCCTTCGCCTTCGAGCCTTCGAACAGCGCAAGGCCCTGCATCCGCACGTATTTGTCGGTGGACGCGAGCTGCGTCTTCGCGAACTTCTGGCCCGCGGCGTTTCCCATCATGCAAAGGCCGGCGGCAGCGGCGAAGCGCGCCGTCTCGGAAGAGCTCGTCAGGTACGACTCGAGCACCGGGGCCTGCTTGCGATCGCCAACCTGCCCGATCGCGATCAGCATCGCGGCGCGGGTCTCGGGGTCCTCTTCGGCCTTCAACGCCTTTGCGAGCACCGCCCCGTACTTCGGGTCGCCAATCTGGCCCAGCGCGCGCGCGGCATCCCGGCGAACACCCATCGTCTTGTCGGCCAGCGCCTGCCCGAGTCTTCCGGCGGCGGTCCGGCTCTTCATTCGCCCGAGCCCCTGCGCCGAGTACATGCGCACCGGGCCGTCGCTGTCGTTGAGGCCTGCGAGAAGACCCTGCTCGCCCTGCGGGTGGCCGAGGCCCGCCAGCACCTGCGCCATCGCGCGCTTCTTCTCGAGGTCCGCCTCGCGGGTCATCAGGCTCGACAGCTCGTGCGCGCAGTACGCCTCTTCGCCGAGCCGCTTGATGCGGTTGACGACCGAGTTGGGGTTCGAGCTGCCCCCGGCGACTTCGTTGACGAGCTCGGAGGCTTCGCCGCGTTTGTTCACTGCCTTGCGGGACGACGGCCCCGCCACGGCGGCGGCACAAAAGAGAAGAAGGAAGAGGGTGGTGATCGCGCGCATGCTTGGGCAGCAAAGACGCTACCATCTGGCCCACCCATGCGCTGGTTCCGCGCCGTCGTGGCGATCGCTCTGTTCGTCACCACCCCGGCCCTGGGTCAGAACCGCGCGTTCGGGGCCCGCT
>JAYUXE010000663.1:0-4279 GCA_043753165.1 Archangiaceae bacterium
CACGAGCTGCGGCACGCCGCCGGAAACTTCTACATCAACGACAAGTGCACCGGCGCCGTGGTCGGCCAGCAGCCCTTTGGCGGCAGCCGCGCGAGCGGAACGAACGACAAGGCCGGGTCGATGATCAACCTGCTGCGGTGGACGAGCGCACGCACGATCAAGGAAACGTTCGTACCGCCCACGTCAATCGGCTACCCGTTCATGGCGGCCGAGTAGCCAACCGCGTCAGAATGCGCGCGTGTCCAACCGGATCCGCGTCGGGCTGTTGATCGCTGCCATCGCCATCTCGGGCCTCGCGATCTGGGCCGCGTCGCACGAAGTCGCGGCGGTCGAGCAGGTGCGGGCGCCGGCCCCGGGAAGGAAGCCCGCCCCGAAGCACCTGCCCTCGTGGGTGGCGGCGCCGCTGGACGCGGGCCCCGAAGAGGGGCTTCCCCTGCCCGACGACCATGTGTACCGGATGCGGGTGATGTCGAACGGCGTCCCCGTCGCCGGTGCTTCCGTGTCGTTGTTTCTCAAGCATGGCCCCCGGCACCACGGCCGGGCGATTCCTTCGGGTCGCGCTGTCAGTCGCAGAGACGGGTGGGTGTTGCTCCCAGACGTGATGATCGCGTCCGAGGACGAACCCGTGGTCTACGTCAACGCCGA
Source organism: Archangiaceae bacterium (assembly GCA_043753165.1). Taxonomy (GTDB): domain Bacteria; phylum Myxococcota; class Myxococcia; order Myxococcales; family Myxococcaceae; genus JAGSPQ01. The sequence continues at coordinate 646 of JAYUXE010000663.1, forward strand.
GTTCCACTTCGTGCTGAAGGCGCCGTTCGTCGACAAGGGGACGTTGCTGCTCGACGCGCTGCCGCCGATGCAGGGGCGGGTGCTGATGCCCGATCGAACCCCCGCCGCCGAGGCGATCGTCAGCGCCGAGTTTCCGTCGCCCCTCGGGGATTCCTTCATTCACACGACGGTCGGGGCCGACGGGCGCTTCTCGCTGAAGACGCCTAACCGCGGCCCGCTGGTGGCGTCGCGCGGAAACTTTTCCGCCCGCTTCGAAGGCTTCGACGGGCTGAGCCGCGAGAACCCCGAGATCGAGATCGTGCTGAAAGAAGACGCGCCGTACGGTGGCAAGGTCGTCGGCCGTGACGGGAAGCCCCTGGAAGCAGTCGACGTTGCAGTTGCGGCCGGCGCCGCCTCGCGCAACTTCACCACCGCCGCCGACGGGACGTGGAAGGGCGGGCTCTTCGGTGAAGTCAACGCGACGCTGACGTTCACGAAGGCCGGCTACGTGACCTCGACGATGATGGGCAATTCGCTCAAAGCGCTGGAAGGCCCCGTCGTGCTCTCACGGCCGGGCCGCATCGAAGGCGTGATCGTCGACCACGAGGGTCTGCCGGCAAGCAACGCCTCGGTGAGCGTCGACTCCGAGGATGTTTCCGTGGGTGAAGACGGCGCGTTCGTGATCGAGAACATCAGCGACGAGACCGTCGATCTGCAGGCGCGGCTCGAAGAAGCGAATGCTCGGCAGACCGTCGCGGTGCCCGAAGGCCAGACGGTGCGGGTGCGGCTGATGCTGCCGCCCGCGTTGATCGCCATCGACCTCGAGGTGGTGAACATCTACGGCGAAGAGGTCGTTGGTTGGGAAGCGGTCGCGACCCCGGTTCCCGCCACGGGGTGGACGAGCCGATCGGATTCGCTGGTCGACGGGAAGCTCGGCCTTCGCCAGGGCCGCTTCCGCATCGGGGTGACCAGTGATGAACGCGAGCTGTCGGGCGAGACGACGGTCGACGTGAACCCCGCCGTCGACGATCGGCCGATTCGCGTGGTGGTGCATGCCGCCGATGGAGGCCGCGGACGACGGTCTCAGTACGACCACGATCCCGTGGGCTCGGTGAAGGTGAAGGTCGTGACGCCCAACGGGGAAGCCGCAACTGCCGCGACCGTCGAGTGTGGCGAGGAGCTGATGCAGAGCCTCGGCGGCGGCGTCTTCGAGTGTCCCTTCTTCGCGAACACCGAAGGCGCGATCGTGATTGCGGCCACCCTGGGCGAGAGCTCGGCGGTGACGCACGCGACGATGGCGCAGAAAGAAGTGACGTTGACGGTGCGTCCGAAGCGCACGATTCGCGGCAAGGTGCTGGGTACGGTGCCGCCGGGTGCGTACCTCGACGTGACCTCGTCCGCCGAGCAGCAGGAAGTGCCGCTGACGGGCAACGACTTCGCCCTCGAAGATCGCGCGCCGATTCGCACCATCGTCTGCGTCTCGAAGCGCGTCCCGGCCCAGGCGTCAGAGAAGCTGGGCTGCGCCGTGGCGGTCGGCGACGAGGTGCTCTCGATTCCGCTGGGTGGCCCGGGCACGCTGCAGATGGTGGTGGTCGACGAGAAGGGGGTGCCTGTCGAGAAGCCGATTCTCTACATCGATCGAAATGGCGGTGGGCCGATGGACGCTGCCCAGGGCAGGGTCGCGTACCCCCTCGTCCCCGGCACGCACGTGGTGATCGTGAACGCCAGCGGCAGCAAGGCGCGCGCAGAACTGCTGTTCACGATCCGCCCGGGGCAGACGACCGATCTCGGCACCGTGAAGATGCAGTGAACAGCGGCTACACTCATCTTCGCACCATGAAGAGGTCCGCCGCCGTCACCACCGAGTCCTTGAAGAGCACCATCCGCGGGGCCGGGCTGCGCAGCACGTCGCCGCGGCTCGTGGTCTTGCGGCGCCTGTTCGAGGCGACCACGCCGGTTTCGCATTCCGAGCTCTTCGAAGGGCTGTCGGCCGAAGGGCTCGATCGCACCACCGTGTACCGCAACCTGCTCGACCTCACCGAAGTCGGGCTCGTCGAACGCACCGACCTGGGCGACCACGTCTGGCGGTTCGAGCTGAAGCGCATTCGCCCGGGCACCGGCGAGACCGGCCACGTCCACTTCTTCTGCACCGGCTGCGGCGTGGTGTCGTGCCTCGACGAGGTCGAGGTGAAGGTGAAGCCGGGAAAGGGCGCTCCGCGGGCGGTGACGAAGCAGAAGGTCGAGGTGCAGCTGCGCGGGCTCTGTGACCAATGCGATTGAACGAAGCCCAGGTCGAGTGTGCGGTGCACGTGCCGCCGACGGTCGCGAAGGGCGAGAGCCGCACGCGGCTGGTCACGGCAGTTACCGCGGTGATGATGGTCGCCGAGCTGGTGGTCGGCTTCTGGAGTCACTCGCTTGCCCTGACCGCCGACGGCTGGCACATGGCGACCCACGTCGGGGCGCTGGGTCTTTCGGCCCTGGCCTATTGGTACGCGCGCACCCGCGCGGGCGAGACGCGCTTTGCGTTCGGCACCGGCAAGGTCTACGCGCTGGCCGGCTACACGAGCGCGGCCTTCCTGCTCTCGGTCGCCGTGGTGATGGCGTACGAGGGCGTCACCCGGCTGATGAACCCAGAGCCGGTGCGCTTCCTGGACGCGCTGCCCATTGCGATCCTCGGCCTCGTCGTGAACCTCGTCTGCGCGGTTCTGCTCGACGTGCCGCACACGCATTCGCACCACGACGGGCACGATCACGATCACGCCCACGATCACAACCTTCGCGCGGCGTATCTGCACGTCGTCGCCGACGCCCTCACCAGCGTGCTCGCGATCGCCGCGCTGTTGGCCGGCCAGTACGGCGGCTGGGTGTGGGTCGACCCGATCGTCGCGATCGTCGGCAGCGCCGTCATCTTGAAGTGGGGCCTGGGCCTCGTGAACGAGTGCGCGCGGCAGCTCGTCGACCTCCACCCAAACACGAAGCAGCGCGACGCCGTGCGGTCGGCCCTCGAGGCCGTGCCCGGCACGCGCGTCGCCGACCTTCACGTCTGGAGCGTCGGCCCCAACCGCCTGGTCTGTGTCGTTGCGGTGGAAACCCCGGCTCCGCTGACGCTCGACGCGTACCGCAAGACCGTGGCGTCGGCCGTGAAGCTCTCGCACCTGACCGTCGAGATCCGCCCGCTGGCGTCGTGACCGACTACCGCTTCCCCGGTGACGAGGCGGTGCTGCTTGCGCTCAACGGCCTCGACTGGCCGTGGCTCGATGCGATCTTCGTCGCCGCTTCGAGCCGCACCTTCGGCGTCACGACCGCGGTCGTGCTCTCGCTTTGGCTGCTGGCCGTGCATCGCCGGAAGGCCGCACGCGCGGTGGTGCAGGCCGTGCTGGCCTGCGTGCTCGCTGATGCCTTTGGGCACAACGTCCTCAAGCCGCTGTTTCATCGCATGCGGCCCAGCGCGGCGCTGGCGAACGACGGCGTTCGCCTGTTCACCGATGCGTCTGCTTCCGGCCATTCGATGCCGAGCCTGCACGCCGCCACCGCCTTCGCGTTCGTCATCGGTCTTGGGCTCGCCCTGCCCTCGACCCTTCGCCTCACGCTGCCGCTTGCCGTGCTGATCGCCCTCAGCCGCATCGGAGTCTCCGTGCACTGGCCCAGCGATGTC
>JAYUXE010000664.1:0-4275 GCA_043753165.1 Archangiaceae bacterium
ATGCAGAAGCTCGACGGGGTCACCGTGTACGGGCCCGGCGACGCCGACAAGCGCCTGGGCGTGGCGGCGTTCAACGTCGACGGCGTGTCTGACCTGCTCACCGCCGCAGTGCTCTCGGAAGAAGGAGCGATCGCCGTTCGCAACGGCCGCTTCTGCGCGCACATCTATGTCGATCGGTTGTTGGGCCGCGGCAAGCCGGGCGCCGCGACCGGGGCCGTGCGCTGCAGCGTCGGCCTCTACAACGACGAGACGGATGTCGATCGCCTGCTCGAGTTCGTCGAACGCGTGCGCGACCGCAAGTGGAAGGGCCAGTACAAGGTGAAGGGCGATTCGGTGAGCGCCGAGTTCGCGGGCCGTTGTGCCGACCGGTGGATGGAGGCGTCGAACAGCGAGGCCGAGCCCGGCCTGCCGACCGACAGCCCGTCGCTGGGCTACGACTTCGAGGTGCTGAACGCGAACGAGCCTTGCCGCACCTACTTGATCGCCGACCCCACGACGAAGGAAGCGGCGATCGTCGACCCGATTCGCGGTCACGTCGACGCGTACATCGATCTGATCATGGAACGCCGGTACAAGCTTCGGTACACGATCGAGACGCACACGCACGCCGACCATCTGTCGGGCTCGGTGCGACTGAAGGACGTGACGGGCGCAAAGATGTTGATGCACGCGAACTCGCCGGCGCCGTGCGTCGATCGCGGGCTTGTCGATGGCGATCAGATTGAGCTCGGTGGTCTGAAGATCGACGTCGTCGCGACCCCGGGACACACGCACGACGCGATGTGCCTCGTGCTGCCGGGCCGCGTGCTGACGGGCGACACGTTGCTCATCGGCGGCGTGGGCCGCACCGATTTGCCGACCGGAAATTCGGCGTCGCTGTTCGAGAGCCTGCAGAAGCTGATGGCGTCGCTGCCGGACGACACGATCGTGTTGCCGGCGCACGACTACGAAGGGCGCCAGGCGAGCACGGTGGGTCGCGAGAAGCGGGTCAACCCGCGGCTGCAGCCGAAGACGGCAGAAGACTTCTCGGACGTGATGGAAAAGGGTCAGGTGGGCATGCCGCCTCCGGCGAATCTGCGTGAGGCCTTGAACACCAACCTCAAGTGTCTCTAGTCGGGTTTTTCGCGGGCCTCGCCGTAGGGCTGGTGCTGTCTGTGCTCGGCGCCGGCGGCAGCATCTTCATCGTGCCGGTGTTGATCTACGTCATGCACTCGCCCCCGTCCGAGGCGACGGGAGCCTCGCTGTTGATCGTGGGCTCGGCGGCGCTCGCGGCGGCGTTCGGTCACTGGCGCAAAGGGAACATCGTCTGGCGAGTGGCGCTGCTGTTCGGCGCCGCGTCCGTCGTGGGCGCCATCGCAGGGGCGTCACTGCATGCCTTGGTGAGCGGGCGGGTGCTGACGGGGTTGTTCGCGCTGATTTTGTTCGTCGCAGCGGCGCGGATGATCTGGGGCGTGCCCGTCGACCCTCAGGAAGCGCCCGAGGCGCGGCCGGCATTGCTGCTGCCGCTGGGCGCGGGCATCGGCGTGCTGTCCGGTTTTCTCGGCGTCGGCGGTGGGTTCTTGATTATCCCCGCGTTGGGCTGGGGAGCGCGGCTTCCGGTTCGGCAGGCGATCGGCACGTCACTGGCGGTGATGGCGGTGTCGTCCCTGGCAGGAGCGGTGAGTCATGTGGTGGACGGCGCGGTGGCGGTGGGGCTGCTTGCGACCGCCGGGCTCGGCGCGGTGATGGGAGCGCTGGCCGGGGCACCGCTGTCGGGGAAGCTGCCCGAGAAGCCGCTGCGCCTTGGATTCGCGGGGCTCGCCGTCGTCGTCGGCGGGTACATGGCGATTCAGACGATTCGCGGCTGAGCTCGAGCCCTCAGGGGTCTGCGAACGGAAGGCCGCCCATTTCGACCGTGTGGTACGAGCCGCGGCCTGATGCCTGAAGCGGTGGTCTCGACCCGGAAGATCGTCGCGCTGTTGCTGAGCGCGGTCGGCCTGACGGCCTGGATGGTCGGGGTCCAGACGCTGGAGGCGCTGGCCTCGGTGGGCGTGGGCTTCACCGCCGCGGGCGCGCTGCTCGGCCTCGACAAGAACACGGCGGCCCGGCTGCCCAGAGACTGGTGGCCCGTGCTCGCGTTCGTCGCGTGGGCACTGCTGGCTCCAACCGTCACCGGCAACCCGCCGACTGGCTCAGGAGCCGCGCGCACGCTCGACTGGCTCGCCCTGCCCCTGGCCGCGCTGTCCTGGCAGCAGACGGCGCCCGGCCTCAAGTCGTTCGCCGGAAAGCTGGCCGCCCTGGTGATGCTCATCTCGTGCGCGGTCGCGGGCCTGCAGCACTTCGGCATCAGGCCGCCGGAAGCCGCGTTCGCGCCGTACCACTGGGCGAACCTGCCCTTTCAGCGCGTGTACGAGCCAGTGCCAGGCACGACGGATCGCTTCATGGGCGGCGGCCTGATGTTCCACCGCTTGAAGTTCGCGCACGTGACCTCGCTGGGCGTGCTGGCGGCGATCGTCGTCGCGGGCCGAAGCAAGCCGGGCTCGAAGGAATCGTGGCTGTTCATCGCCGCGCTCGCGGGCCTGTCGATCTGGCTCTTCCCGTACGCGCGCATGGCCGCCGTCTCGATGACGGTCGCGGCGGCCCTGACGCTGGTGCGCGCGTCGTCACGACCGAAGCAGGCCGCGATCGCTGCGGTGGCGATGACGGCGGTGGCGGCGGCGATCGTCTGGTTCATTCCCGCGATGCGCGAACGGTTCGCGACGTCTTTCACCGCACAGGGCAGCGGCGATCGCGTCGAGCTGCTCGAGACGGGCTGGCGCGCCGTGAAGGAACACCCGATCACCGGAATCGGCCCCGGCCAGTTCCGCCCGATGAAGTTCGCCGAAGCCAACACGCCGACGCTGGTCACCGATAACTACGGCAAAGCGCACTTTCAGATTCTGTCGGTGGCGGCCGAGACCGGAATCATCGGCGCCCTGCTCTTTCTCTTCATGCTCGGGTGGGTCGCGCGGCGCGGCCACAAGTCGCCGCTGATGCTCGGGGCGATGTCTTTTTTCGCGCTGCTCTCGCTGGCGCACGACCCACTGTTTCAGGCGCCGTTTTCGATGGCGTTGGTCGGCGTTCTCGCGGTGGTTAGCGCACGGGAAGACTCCGTCGAAGGGTAACTCGCCCCGCTATTTCCGAAGAATGGCGGCCACCGCGCGGCCGACCCCGTTCTCGCTGCGAATCACCGCGCCGAGCGCGGCCGCCTTCGAACGAAACGCCTCTGCTTCTCGCAGCCCGGCCGCCAGCGCCTTCACCGTGAGACGCCGGCGCGGAATCGGAGCCGGCCCCGTGCCAGCCGCGTGAACGCGACGCGCCCAGAAGTCCTGATCGCCATGAAACGGGACGACGAGCGCGGGGACGCCGGCCCTCAAGGCGGCGGCGGTGGTGCCTGCGCCTCCGTGATGAACGACGGCCGCGCACCGCGGATACAGCGACGCGTGCGACGCCTGCGGCAAAGCCAGGACGTTGGCCGGAAGATCTGAAGCCGTGAGGCCGCCCCACCCGGCCAGCAGCACCGCGCGAAGCCCCGATTGGCGAACGGCCTCGAGCACGAGCGCCGTCGTCGCTTTAGGGTCCGTCTGGGACATGCTGCCGAAGCCGATGCAGACGGGGGGCTCACCCGCCGCGAGAAACGCCTCCAGTGCCGGGTTGGGCGTCTCGTCGGCGGCCCCGAACCAGAACCCGGTGACTTCGACGTCAGCCCCCCACTCGGGCCCGACCGGAAGGAATGCCGGGCTGTAGCCGTAGATCACCCGCCCCGGCACCAGCCCCGGCGTCGCGGACGAAACGAACATCGGCGCCGACGGCGCACCCAGCACCTGCATCCGCGCCCGATTGCCCGAGCCGCGCGCCGTCATCCACACCGCGGCGCGGGTGAGCAGATGCCCGAGCTTTCGCGAACGGGGCCCGAAGTCGAGGCGCGGCAACAGGGGCCCGGCGAACGCGGCGGTGGGCGTCAGCGGCACGTTGTACGCCTGAACCAGCGGCACGCCGAACTTCCGCGCGATGCCCTCGGCCATGAAAGCACCACCGAAGCCCGTCACCACCAGGTCCGTCTCTGCGCCCGCTCGAAGTCCGGCCTCGGCGGTGAGCTGCGCGCCCCTTTCGGCCAGCAGCTTCAGCTGCCGAAACGACGAGAAGAATCCGCCGGCCTCCAGCGACCCGCTGACGTCCCGCTTCTGCAACGCTGCCTGGACGTCGAGGTCGACGGAGAACAGCCCGAAGCCCGCAGCGACCACGCGCGCCTCGTGG
>JAYUXE010000665.1:0-4272 GCA_043753165.1 Archangiaceae bacterium
CGCCTGCGAGCGCAACCAGAACGAGGGCCAGCACCGCGTACAGCGGCCCTTTGCTCTTCTGAATCTTCAGCTCGTCGTCGCTGGGACCCGTGCCGACGAAGCTCTCGCGTGGCTGCTGCATCGGCGACGACGGCGGTCGCGGCGTCACCGGCCGGTCGAGCTGCAACGGCCGGGGCGAGATCGCGCCCGACAGCGCACGCTGGGGCCCCGTCATCTGTTCCGACGAAGGTGGGCGCACCACCGTCCCTTCGATCTTGTGGCGCTCGCGCTTGCCGGTGTCCGCGACGGCGTCGAGATCGCGCGCCGATTCCCGAATCGCCGTGCCCGCGTACTCGGCCGGGTGCGACTGCATCCTGGGCGAGCTGCCCTTCTTGCGTTCGCTCGACAGCTTCGACTGCAGGTTCCGTTCGGCCGCGAACTCTTCGGGGCACATCGACCGCACGTAGTTGCCGACGTCTTCCGACGAGACCGACAGGTTCTCGCGCACCAACAGCTCGTTCAACGCCCGCGAAAAATCGTCGGCGCGTGTGTACCGGGCCGCGGGGTCGGCCGCGAGCGCCCGCATCACCGTGCGATCCAGCGTCTCTGACACTTCCGGCCGAATCGAGCGCAGCGAAACGACCTTGGGGAAGGCCATCTGCGCGACCATCTCGCCCACCGTGCCGCCGAGGAACAGGGGCCGGCCCGCGATGAGTTCCCAGAGGACGATGCCCGCCGAATAGATGTCGCTGCGGTGATCGACGGGCTCGCCCTTCGCCTGCTCGGGCGACATGTAGCCGAGCTTGCCGAGCACGGTCGAAGGCATGGTGTGCTTGCTTCGGGCCGTGCTCTTCGCGAGCCCGAAGTCGATCACCTTGACCTCGCCCTCGTAGCTGACCATCACGTTCTGCGGCGAGACGTCGCGGTGAACGATGCCCAGCGCCGCGCCGTCGGCCCCGACCTTGCGGTGCGCGTACCCCAGCGCTTCGGTGATCTGCTGCCCGATGAGCACCGCGATCTGAATCGGCACCATCGCGTGCATGCCCTTCACCCGATCTTCCACCCGCGAAAGGTCGACGCCCGCGACGTACTCGATCGCCATGTACAGCGTCTCGTCGACGTCCCCCATGTCGTACACCTGCGCGATGTTGCTGTGCGTGAGGTGGGTGAGGACCTTCGCCTCGTGGTGGAAGCGATCGACGAACTGGGGGTCCGTCATCATCTGCGGAAGGATGGTCTTGACGATGCAGAGCTTCTCGAAGCCAGCAGCGCCCGTGAGCCGCGCGAGATGAACCTCGCCCATTCCCCCCTGGCCCAGCAGGTACATCAGCTCGTATCGACCGAGGAATCTCGGCTGGGCACCGTTTTGCGGCTGGCTCGCCATGGCGCGTCATACTAACCCCAGCCACCCGTGATTGGTTCCTTTCTGCTCTGGGCCTGGGTCTGGCTCCTCGGCACGTTTCTGTCGACCCTCGCGGTGATCCTCAGCATCCCGTTCAACCCGTGGACGGATCCGAAGCGCCAGGTGGTCGGCTATTTGAGCCAGGCGTGGGGCCGCGGCGTGATGTGGGTGCTGCCGGGAATCACCATCGAGGCCCACGGCTTCGAGCACCTGAAAGGCGGGCCGAAGATGCTGGTGCCGAACCACAGCTCGATCAGCGACGTGATCATGCTGCTGGCCGCCCTGCCCCAGTTCAAGTTCATGGCCAAGGCGCCGCTGTTCTGGATTCCTCCGATTGGCTGGCACCTCTACCTGGCCGGCTACATTCGTGCGGGCACCGGCGAAGAGTCTGATGCACCGCGCGTGCTCGCGGCGTGTCTCAAGTGGCTGAAGCTTGGGTGCAATGTGCTGTGGTTTCCCGAAGGCCACCGATCGTTCGACGGCGAAGTGAAGCGCTTCAAGACGGGTGCGTTCGTCGCGGCGAAGGAAGCCGGCGTGCAGGTCGTACCCGTGGCGATGACGGGCACGCCCCGCGTGGTCAAGAACAAGAGCCTTCGTTACTACTTCAAGGGCATTCGCGTTCAGATCACGTTACTTCCTGGATTCGAAGTCGACGGAGAGCCCAAAGCCGCGGCCCAGAAAGCCCGGGAGATCGTGGCGAAGCAGGTCGCCCTGCAACGCGCCACCGAATGACCATGCCAGTCGCCATCACCTCGTTCGGAATCGTCAGTGCCCACGGCCAGGGACTCGAGGCCCTCGCCACCCAGCTGCGCGCCGGCCGCACCGGGGTTCGCAAGCTCACCGCCTTCCCCGCTGAAGGACTTTGCAGTGACCTCGCCGCTCAGGCCCCCGTCGAGACGAAAGGCGATCGCGCGCTCGGGTTGTTGAAGCTCGCCGCCGAAGAAGCGGTCGGCTGGCGCGAGTGGGCGCCTTCTCCGCGGCGCGCCGTGCTGCTCGGCTCGACCAAAGGGTCGCTGCCCCGCGTGCTCGAGAATGGCGAGGTCGACCCGTTCGCCCACCTCACCGCTTTTCTCGCCGAACGTGTTCGCGCCCGCGGGCCGGTGCGCGCGATTGGGGCGGCCTGCGCTTCCAGCAGCGTGGCGATTGGGCAGGCCCTTCAGCTGATCGACGCCGGCGTGGTCGACGAGGCGGTCGTGGCCGGGGTCGAGGCGCTGCACCCGTTCGTCTACGCCGGGTTTCATGCGTTGAAGGCGATGTCGAGCAAGCCGGCCGCTCCGTTCGATGGGGGCCGCATGGGGCTTTCGATGGGTGAAGGCGCGGCGGTGCTGGTGCTCGAGAGCGCGGGCAGCGCGGCCGCGAACCGCCGCAAGCCGCTGGGGTGGATCGACGGGTTTGGCGCGGCGTCCGATGCGAACGATCAGACGGCGCCGCACCCCGAAGGCGATGGCCTCTTGCGCGCGTGCCAGGCGGCGCTGAAGTCGGCGCAGCTGACCACGAAGGACATCGGCCGGTACCACGCGCATGGCACCGCGACCGTTCAGAACGACGCGATGGAAGATGCGATGTGCGCGCGCCTCTTCGGCCCGAAGGGAATTCCGGTCTGCGCGAGCAAGGGATCCATCGGCCACACCCTCGGAGCCGCCGGCGTTCTCGACCTCATCGGCTGCCTCGCCGCGCTCGACGCCAAAGAGCTGTGGCCGATTGTCGGGCTCGATCGCCTCGACCCGAAGCTCTCGATCAACCCCGTCACCGTCATTCGCCAGCACCCGGCGGCGCGCGCGCTGGTCGCGACTGCGGGCTTCGGCGGAATCAACGCGGCGCTGCTGGTTCGGAGGCACGACGCATGACTGCGGGCATTTCGCGCTGGGCCGCGTGGACGGCGAAGGGCGTCACCATCGGAGGCGACCCGCCGGATCTCGCCGACGGCCCGCTGGCACCGTGGGCCGAGGCGCCGCCGCTGTCGAAGATTCACCCGAAGGCTCGCCGGCCTCATCCGCAGGCGAAGGCGCTGGTTCAGCTCGCGTCCGTCGTGTTGCAGGACAAGCGCATCGAAGGCCTCGCGATGACACTCGGGTCGGCCAGTGGCAGCGCCGGGCCGGATCGCGAGTTCGATGAAGAGCTGAAGAAGAAAGGCCTGGGCTTCGGAGGCCCCTCGCTGTTCGTCTACACCCTGCCCTCGGCCCCGCTGGGTGAGCTTGCGGTGGCGTTCAATGCCAAAGGCGCGATCACCACCGTCAGCTCGGGCGCGGCGAGTGGGTTGACGGCGGTGGCGACGGCGCTCGACGAGGTCGACTCGGGGCGCGCGCCCGCGGTGCTCTGCGGCGGCTTCGAGTGGGGCACGAAGGCCGACCACATCTGTCTGTTTTTGATCGAAGCGCAGGGTCCGGTGACGATCACGGGGTCGACCGGGTACGGCGAGACGCCCGATGGTCCGCGCGGCGACCTGCTCGATCTCGCGGCCGCGATCGCCAGCGGGCAACCCTTCAGCCTCACCTCGGCCGACCGCCTCGGCTGCTGGGCGCAGATCGAATCGATGGGAGAAATGCAGTGAAGAACGTCGCGATCACCGGAATCGGAATGGTGTCGGACCTCGGCCGCGGGCTCGACGCGCACAGCGCGGGCCTTCGTTCTGGCGTGTCGGCGCTGAAGCCACTCACCTTGTTCCAGACCGAAGGCCTCGACGCGCGGCCGGTGGGCCAGGTCGATGACGCGCTGCTCGAGGGAAAGCCGAACTACTCGCGCAGCCAGCGCCTCGCCTTGTCAGCGGCGATTGATGCGCTGGGCGGCTTCAAGCCCCGTGGCGAAGGCGTGATCGCGATCGGCTCGACCACGGGCGGCATCTACGAATCCGAGCAGCACTACCTGAAGCACCGCGGCCAACCAGAAGGCGC
>JAYUXE010000666.1:0-4266 GCA_043753165.1 Archangiaceae bacterium
GATTCCAGTGGCGGCAGATGGGGTGTCGCAAGACGCCGCGATGGACCACAGCGACCCGCGCCACCCCGACTTCGGAAAGCCGGACCCTGCGGTCGAGCATGAAGAGCGCACGGTCAACCACCACCACGACCCGACGCCCGCGCCTCCGCCTGACGCGCCCATCCTCTCGCCCGAGCTCACAAAAGACTTCCCGAAATGAGCGCCGCCCAGGTCGCTGCTCCCGACGAATTCAAGATGAGCCTTTCCGAGCATCTCGGAGAGCTGCGAAAGCGCATGCTGCGCATCACCATCAGCGTCATCATTCTGGGTGGCGGCTCGCTGGTGTACGCGAAAGAGCTCTACGGCTTCTTGATGCGGCCGGTGCTGCTCGCGTTGCCGCCCGAGGCAGCGGCGCTCGTCTACACGTCGGCGATCGAAGAGATCAACGTGTACATGAAGGTCGGCCTCTACGCCGGCGTCTTCCTCACCACGCCCGTCATCCTCTGGCAGATCTGGGGCTTCGTCGCGCCCGGCCTCTACAGCGACGAAAAGAAGCTCGCAGGTCCTTTCATCATCGTCGGCACTGCCGCTTTCCTCGCCGGCGCCGCGTTCTGCTACTTCGCGCTGCTGCCGCAGATGTTCACGTTCCTGCTGCGCGAAGAAAAATCGATCGCGCTCGAGAACCGGCTCAACGCCGGAAAGCTGCGGGCCGAAGACGCGCTGAGGTTCGTGCGGCTCGGAGACCTCGAACGCGCCGGCAAGGTCGCCCGCGAAGCCAACACCGAGCTCGAAGCCACCGGCGAAGGCCAGGCAAAGGCCGACGACGGCTTCATGGGCATGGGCAGCATCGGGGTGACGCTGAACCCCAAGCGCAATATCGAGTCGCTGTCGCGCATCGAAGCGCTGGGGAAATTGATCGACGTCACCCGCGACGGCCTGGGCGAGAGCGTGCAGCCCGGCCTGACGCTGGTGATGGAAAAGCGGCAGGCGGCGGTCGAGGCCTACGCGCGGCGCGATTGGGACGCGGTGATGGTCGCGTGCGACGAAGGCGCTGAAAGGCTGAAGCAGGTTCGCGTCGAACGCGCCGACGACTTCGGAGCGCTGTGGCAGGTCTCCCGCAACTTGAGCGTCGGCGTCGCGGCGTACGAAGCGGCGAACTGGACGCGGCCGATGCTGTCGATGACGGAACAGCTGACCCTGGTGCTGGTGCTCGAGCTCGCGTTCGGCGTCATCTTCGAGCTGCCGCTGGTGATGGCGGTGCTCGGCATGGTCGGCCTCGTGAAGTCGAGCTTCCTCTTCAAGTACCAGCGCCATGCGTTCGTCGTGTGTCTCATCGCCGCCGCTGTCATCACCCCGACGGGCGACGCGGTGAACCTGGCGATGATGGCCGGCCCAATGCTCGCCTGTTACGAGCTGGGCGTGGTGCTGGTGTGGATCATCGAGAAGCGGCGCGCGCGAAACGCACCGCCCGAAACGCCCGCGGTCTAAGGCACCACGAAGGTCATCACCTGGCGGCCGCCCATTGCGCTGCCGCCGTTGTTCCAGTCGGGATCCGTCGGGGCGAACTGACCGCAGATTCCGCTGACCACTCCATTCACGCGGACCTCGACCTGAAAGGGCACCACGGCAAGCGCCGGGTTGCAGTTCGAGTAGTGGTCGACGCGCACGGTGTACGTCCCGCTCGTCGCCGCCATCGCCACCGGGTAGATGATGTTCTCGATGTCGACGAAGTCGGGCGGGGTGGGGCAGGCCGCTTCGGAGTCCAGGTCGAGAATGCCTTTCGCGTTGCAGCTGCTGCCGGTGCCTGAGTCGGCGTTGTTGGTGTTGCCGTAATAAATCTCGCAGACGCCATTCGCGGTCGGCTCGTCGAGGTGCAGGTCGAGGTCTTCCTGGGTGTTCCAGCGCAGCGTCACCTGCACCGGGCCGTTGCCGCCGTTGAGCACGCAGCTTCCGTTGACGCAGTGAAAGCCGCCCGGACATTCGGTGACGCACGACGCGGAGCCGGCGTCACGCGGGACGCAGAACGGAAAACCGCCGCCGTCGCTCGGGCCGCCGCCGCCGCCGCCCATGCCGCCGTCGTTCGGCACTTCGCACCGGTTGTTCGCGCCGTTGCAGACCATGCCCGACGCGGCGCAGTCGTTGTTGTTGCGGCACTGCACGCACTGGCCGTTCGGCACGCCGGTGAGGCAGTAGGGCTCGGGCGCCACGCAGCCCAACGCGGCGGTGCACACCACGCACTTGCCGAGTCCATTCGCGGCCGTCACGTCACAGGTCGGCATCGCGCCGCTGCAGCCCGTCGTCGCCGTGCAAATCGCACCGACGCCACCACCCGTTCCGCCACCCACGCCCGTGCCGCCACCGGTGCCCATCGAGCCGCCACCGGTGCCAACGCCACCACCGACGCCCATCGAGCTGCCGCCGCCGCCGCCGCCGCCGCCGCCGCCACTACCGCCACCCGAGCCTGACGCGCCGCCTTTACCGCCGCCCGAGCTCGAAGTGACGCACTGGCCCGATGCCGCGTTGCACGTCTTGCCGTCGGGGCAGCCCACGGCCCTGCAGCTCGAGTCCTTCGGCGGCGGCGAGCCGCACGCGACGAAGAAGAAGCCGGCGGAAACGGAAGCCACAAGGAGGAGCCGCATCAGCTTCATGCCGTGAGGTGTAGTACGAACCGCCCCATGAAACTTCAGCTGATGTCCGCGGCACTGCTGGCCCTCGCCGCGTGTTCGCCCGCGACCCCGACGACCTGCAAGCTCACCGACGCGACGACCTGCACCAACGGCACCGTGTGTGAGCGCGTGACCGGCGAAGGCAACCCGCATTGCTTCCAGCCCGTGCAGCTGTCGGGCACGGTGAAGGTGTTCGGCGGCACGACGGCGATCGCCAACGCGGAAATCGTCGCGGTCGACAGCAAGGGAATTCCCGTCGGGCCGATGGTGAAGTCGGATTCGGACGGCACGTGGACGATGCGCGTGGTGGCCGATCGATCGAACCTGGAGACAGGCGCTCCCATCTTCCGCACGGTGTCCTTGCGCGTCGCAGCCCAGGACCATCTCGCATTCCCGTCGCCCATCCGCACGTCGCAGCCCATCGACATGTCCGGCGCGACCGCAGCCAGCAAAGACAAGCCGTGGATCTTCACCAGCGCGCTCACCGGCGTGACGCTGACCGCGCTGGGCGACAGCGAGAAGGGCAACAAGGGCGTCTCGGGCACCATCGAGCTTGGCTCGGCCGATGGCGCGCTGGTCGTGCTCGAAGGAAGCACGCGGTCGTACTCGACGGTTCCCGACTCGACCGGCGCGTACCACTTCATGAACGTCGTCCCGTCGAAATACACGGTGGCCGCGTACGCGAAGGGCGTGGGCTACAACCGGCCCGAGGTCACGACGGTCGCGGGCACCGAGTCCACGGGTGTTGCACTGACGAAAGATTCGGCGGCGATGACCGCCACCCTCACCGGTTCGGTGCAGCTCGTCCCCGGAGCGAACGGCGCTGGCACCAGCGTCGTCCTCTTTCCCGCGAGCACCTTCATCGAAGCGCTGGGTCGCGGCGAAACGGTTCCCGGCCTGCGCGCTCCTGAATCCGGCACGCCGAACGTCACCGGGCAGTACACGATTTCCGGCGTTCCCAACGGCAGCTACGTCGCCGTCGTCGCCACCGAGAACGACGGCAACGTGCGCGACCCCGACCCTGCGATCGCGATGGCTCAGATTGCGCGCGTCGTCGTTACCGCCGGAACCGCCGACAACAACCCCGTCTTCAAGGCCGTCGGCGCGGTCGAGATCCTGTCGCCCGGCGCAGGTGCCGAGGTCGAAGCCGTCGCGGGCACGCCCACGTTCACGTGGAAGCCGTTCGATGGCGCGACGGTGTACGAGCTCTCGGTGTTCACGCAGCAGGGCACGTTGACGTGGGGCAGGCTCGGCATCCTCGGCACCTCGCAAGCGTACGAAGGGCCGATGTTGAAGCCGGGCTTCGTCTACCAGTGGCGCGTGCAGGCCCGAGGCGCGCTGCTCAAGCCGGTGAGCCTCACCGAGGAATTGAAGGGCCTGTTCTCGGTGAAGTGAAGGATGCAGCCGGTCGCGCAGCGCCGATCGCTTGCCACGAGGCTTCGGTACGTCACGGCAATCGGCCGGCGTTTTCGGATCACGTTTCTCTTCGCGGCGATTCTGTTCGGCGTCCTGCCGTGGCTGTACGTCGTGCTGTACCGCACGCCGGCAGGGGATCCGATCACCTGGGGCAGGGCGCTGAACCACGTCTACTTCCTGCTCTTCGGGCAGCCTTCGCTGGAAT
>JAYUXE010000667.1:0-1694 GCA_043753165.1 Archangiaceae bacterium
CTCAAGACCGGGTCGATCACCGAAGTCAGCGTCAACTCAGAGCACCTGATCACGCTGATGCGAATGGTGACGCCCGAGTACTTCATCGTGCTCGGCCTCAAGCCCACTGGTAACTACGGCAAGGCGCGGTACGTGCTGCGAATCACCGCTCCGAAAGTGAAGGCCGAGCTGTAGCGGCCGCCGAATTGCGGCTTGCTCAGGGTAGGCGTCGTCGGCTACACGACCGCGCCTTACCGCAAACCCGAGCGAGCAAACATGGCCGGTGTGATCGATACAGCTGAGTTCAAGAAGGGCATGAAGATCGAGATCGATGGCGAGCCCTTCGAGATCGTCGAATTTCAGCATGTGAAGCCCGGCAAAGGCTCCGCGTTCGTGCGCACCTCGATTCGAAGCCTGATCTCGGGCCGGGTGCTCCAGCCGACGATGAAGAGCGGCGACAAGGTCGGCCGCCCCGACATCGAAGAGCACGAGATGCAGTACCTGTACGCCGAAGGCGACGACTACCACTTCATGGACAACAAGACGTTCGAGCAGACCTTCGTCTCGGCGAAGGTGCTTGGCGAGTCGAAGAACTTCCTCAAGGCGAACATCAACGCGTCCATTCTCTTCTACAACGGCAAAGCGCTCGGCGTTTCGCTGCCCAACTCGGTGGACCTTGCCGTCGCCAAGTGCGACCCGGGCGCGCGCGGAGACACTGTGTCGGGCGCGCTGAAGCCGGCGATCCTCGAGACGGGGTACCAGGTGATGGTGCCGTTGTTCATCAACGAGGGCGACGTTCTGAAGATCGACACGCGCGACGGCAAGTACCTGACCCGCGTCGCTACGGGCGGCTGAGACAACCATGGTCGACAAGAAGAAGAAGCCGGGGACCGACGCACCCGCCGTAGACATTCGATCCACCGGCGCAGCCAGCTCGCTCGACGTCGAAGCGCTGCGGCAGATCGTCGACATTCTCGAGGCCTCAGAGGTCACCCGCCTCGTCTGGCGCAACGGCCGCGAGAAGCTGTTCATTCGCCGCGGCCCAGCCGTCACCCACATGCTGCAGCCGGTGATGACGTCGTCTGCGCCTTCGGTGCAGGTCAGCGCTCAGCAGCAGCACGAGAAGCCGCGCCCTTCGGCGCCAGCCCGCCCGACGCCTGCTGCCCCCGATGCCGTTCCCGAGAAAAAGGGGCACGTGATCACCTCGCCTTTCGTCGGCACCTTCTACCGGACCCCCGCGCCGGATCAGCCGAACTACGTCGACGTCGGAGCGACCGTGAAGAAGGGGCAGGTGCTCTGCATCGTCGAGGCGATGAAGCTGATGAACGAGATCGAGTCGGAAGTGGCCGGGAAGGTGGTTGAGATCCTCGCCCAGAACGCGCAGCCCGTGGAGTTCGGGCAGCCGCTGTTCCGCATCGAACCGGCCTGATGTTCAAGAAAGTCCTGATCGCCAACCGGGGGGAGATTGCACTGCGGGTGATCCGCGCGTGTAAGGAGCTCGGCGTGGCGACCGTCGCGGTTCACTCGACCGCCGACGCCAACGCGCTGCACGTGCGCTTCGCCGACGAGGCCGTCTGCATCGGGCCGCCCTCGAGCAAGGAGAGCTATCTCAACGTCCCGGCAATCCTCTCGGCCGCCGAGATCACCCGCGCCGACGCGATTCACCCCGGCTACGGGTTTCTTTCGGAGAACGCCGAGTTCGCCGAGGTGTGCCG
>JAYUXE010000668.1:0-4260 GCA_043753165.1 Archangiaceae bacterium
CGTCCGTCACTGGGTGGGCCCATTGCCGCGCTGAGCGTGGGCGTCGTGCTCGGAATCTCTGGGGCCGCAGTCGCCTTCGTCGGCGTTGGCGTCATCGGCTTCTCGGGCAGCGCGCAGATTCTCACCTACGCCCTGCTCGGCGTCGGCGGAGCGATGGTCATCGTCGGCGCCATCCTCATCCTCGTCGGCACCATCAAGCTCGCCACGCGCTTCGGCGCCATTCGTGCCCACCGCGACGAGACCGACGAGGTGCAGAAGCGCATCGACGCGATTGATCAGAAGCTCCCGCCGATGGCCCCGAGCCCGGACCTGCTGCCGCCCCCGCCGCCGCCTCCTCCGCCCCAGGCGAGCCGCCTGCTTCCCGGCGCGATGGCGACGGTGATGACGTTCTGAGGCCATGACCGCCCTTCTGCTCGCGACCCTTCTCGGCACGACCGTGTTCACCTTCTGATGCGGTGGCTCGCTGTCTTGCTGTTGTTGGGCTGCGGCTACCGCTTCACTGCTCCCGGTGGCGCGCTGCCCGAAGGAATCCGCGCGGTGCGTGCGCCGATGTTCGACAACAAGACCGGCGAGCCCACCGCCGAAGTCTTCTTCACCGAGGCCTTTCGCGAGCAGCTCACCCGCGCAGGCACGCTGGGCGGCGACGCAGCAGAAGCGGTGGTGGTTGGGTCGCTCGAGAACGTCAGCGGCGCGGTCGTGCTCGCCGGCATCGATCGCAGCTCAGGCCTGAACAAGCTCCCCACCTACCGCTTGAGCGCGGCGGTGCGGCTGACACTTCAACAGGGGGGCAGGGTGCTCGCCGACGTCTCCGTCAGCGGCGCCGAAGACTATCTCTCGGGAGCAGATGTGCTGCTCACCGAGGCCAATCGATCAGCCGCGCTGCGCCGCCTCGCCGACTCGATGATGCGAGAAGGCTACGAACGGCTTGCGAGCCGGTAACTACTTGTTCTTGACGTGGGCGTGCGCGTTCGTCGCGGACGCCGGGTTCTTCAGCGCGTGCGCCAGACGGGCGATGCGGCGGGCCGCGTTGCCGGCGTGAAGGACGCCCTTGGTCGAAGCGCGGTCGAGCAGGCGGGTCGCGACGCGAACGGCTTCCTTCGCCTTCACAGGGTCGGTGCCGGCAATCGCTTCACGCGCCTTGCGGACGACGGACTTCACGCCGTTGCGAACGGCAACGTTGCGCGCGCGGCGCTTGACGGACTGACGGTTACGCTTCGTGGCAGATCGGGTGTTGGCCAAAGTACTGCTCCTTCTAAGGGGGCTGTTTGGAAAGGGGGGCTACCTACGACGGCGTACGCCCGAGGGTCAAGGCTTCCTGAGCTTTGGCGGCCTTCTCCTCTTTCTTGGCCTGTTCCCAGTGGGCGTCCAGCTGGGGAAGCGTCGCCTTGCCGAAGGCCACCCCCTGCTGCTCGAGCAGGGCCTCGACCCGGTGAAAACGCTTCGTGAATCGGCCGTTTGCCTGCCGCAGCGCGTCTTCGGCCGGGGTCTTGATCCACCGGGCCAGGTTCGCCACCGAGAAGAGGACATCGCCCAGCTCGTGTTCCATCTCGTCGCGGTCGCCTGAGGCGATCGCCTCGTCGAGCTCCTTCAATTCCTCGTCCAGCTTCGCCCGCACGCCCTGAATCGCCGGCCAGTCGAACCCGATGCGCGACGCCTTTTCCGTCAGCCTTTCCGCCCGCAGCAGACTCGGCGCCCCCGTCGGCACGCCGTCCAGCACGCTGCCGGCCTTGCCCGTCTTCTTCTTCCGTTCTTCGGCTTTCAGCTTCGCCCAGTTGTCGAGCACCTGTTCGGCGCCCTCGAGCTTCGGCTTGTTCTCGCCGAACACATGGGGGTGCCGGCTCTCGATCTTGTCGGCGATGGCGGTGCAGACCTCGGCCATGCCGAACTCGCCCTTCTCCGACGCCAGCTGGGCGTGGAAGACGATTTGAAACAGCAGGTCGCCCAGCTCTTCGGCGAACGGGCGCCAGGCCCCGCCGTACGAGACGCGATCCATCTCGTCGAGCACCTCGAACGCCTCTTCGACCAGGTACGGCCGCAGCGACCGCAAGTCCTGCTCGGCGTCCCACGGGCAGCCATCAGGGGCCCTCAGCCGCGCCATGATGGTGACGAGCCGCTGAAGGGCGGGGCCTGCCTCTTTTTGGATCTCATTCATCGCCGAAGGCCATAGCAGAACGTATCATCAGCGCCCTCTGATGCTTCCTGGCTGGCTTCGCCTCGTCCCCATCGCGCTCTGCTGTTCGCTGCCCGCACTCGCGCAGGTCGACCTCGTCGACCCCGATGTGCCGACGCAGAAGAAGGAAGTCGAAGACAAGCAGGGCGTCGAGCTCGTCGACGACGATCTTCCCGTTCGCAAAGACCCCGTCTTCAACGTGCGCCCCGTCGACGCCGGCACGAAGGCGCCTCTCGCAACCGGGAAAAAGGCCGTCGACGCGAAGAAGCCGCCCGAGCCCGTCGCCGAGCCACGCGTCATTTCGAATCCCCTGGTCGTCACCCGCCTCACCGACGCCGATCTGGACGCCGCCTGGGAACGCTGGCGCATCGCCAACGCCTCGACCGACTTGAAGGCCGAGGCTGTCGCTCGCAAGGCGCTGCTGAAGCTCAAGCAGGAAATCGGGGCCAGCAACCTCGAGTCGTTTGCGCAAGGCATGCTGCGCGCGGCCCTCGTTCACGAAGCCGCTGGCGATTCGTCCGGCGCAATCGAGCTCGCCTTGACCGCCGTCGAGCTCGCTCCGGATGTTCCGTCTTCCTGGCTCGGCCTCGCCCGCGTCTACACCGCGGTCGAGCCCAGCGGCGTCGGTCGCATCGTCGACGCGCTCAAAACCGCGGTCGAGAAGTCCGTACGCGATCCGCGCTACCTGCGCCCGGCGCTCGCCGACTTCGCGGCCGCGCTGCTCACCGCGTTCACCGCCCTCGCCATCGCCGTCATCCTCGTGCTGTTCGCCCGGCGCGCGCGCTACTTCTTCTTCGACTTCCACTTCCTGTTTCCAAAAGCGCTGGCGCGCTGGCAGTCGGCCGCGATCGCCGTGCTGATTCTGCTGCTGCCCGTCGTCTTCCGCATGGGCGTCGCGCCCGCGCTGCTCGCCGCGTTCGCCGCGGTGGTGCTGTACCTGACCACCGCCGAACGCGTCGTCGCCGCGGTGCTCGTCACGTTGCTCGGCCTCATGCCGTTGCTGGGCGCGCAAGTCGTGCGCCACACCGCCTTCGCCGGCACGCCTGCCGAGACCGCGTACCTGCTCGAGCAGGGTGGGGGCGGCGCCGAACAGATCGCGCAATCGGTTGCGAAGAAGGCTGCCGAAGACAAGGCGTCCTTCGCCGAGCTCTTCGCCCTCGGCCACTTCGAGCTTCGCCGCGGCAAGCTCGACCTCGCGATTCCGCGCCTCAAGGCGGCGCTGCTCAAGAAGCCGAACGAGCCGCGTGCAGAGCTGAACCTCGGCGTCGCGATGCTGCTCAACGGGGACCTCGAGAATCCCAAAGGCCTGTTCGAGAACACCGCGAAGGCCGAGCCCGCCCTGGCCGAGCCGCTGGTCGACCTCGCGCGCCTCTACCAACGCCGTGGCGTCACGTTCAGCAAGGACGCGGCGGCCGCCGAAGTCGACCGAGCCAACGCCGCGATGATCGAAGCCCGCACGCGCGACCCGAAGGTCGTGTTCGCGAAGGATCCTCCGCCCGGCGAGAAGATCATCGCCAACGCCTACCTCGCCACGCTGCCGCTTTCCCGCCAGGAGCTGCTGACCCTCGCGTCTCTGCCCGAGGCCGAAGACCGCGTGCAGTCGCAGCTGTCGATGTCGCTGCTGGGTGACTTGCCCGAGCAGGCGGCCCCCTTCTTCCCTGCGCTGGCCGCGATCATCCTTCTGACCTTAGGCTTCCTCAGCAGCTCGCTGGACGCCGCCCGCCCCTGCACCCGGTGCGGAGCGCCCGTCAGCCGCCGCGCCGACCGCGAGCTCAGCAAGGGCAGCCCGATGTGCACCCAGTGCGTGAACGTCTTCGCGCGCAAAGGCGTCGTGCCGCCGTCGCTCAAGGTCCGCAAGCAGCTGGAAGTGTCGCGCTACGAAACCCGAATGGAACGGTTGAGCTACGCGCTTGGGCTCGCGTGCAGCGGTATGGGGCACGTGTTCTCGGGCCTGGTCGTCCGCGGCAGCATCTACGGCTACATCTTCCTGCTCGTCATCGTCCTCTTCCTGCAGCGCAACGGGCTGGTGCGATCTCCGTACGAAGCGGCTCCGCTCGCGCTTCGGCTGGTGCCGCTGGGGCTTATCTTCG
>JAYUXE010000669.1:0-4255 GCA_043753165.1 Archangiaceae bacterium
GGCGGCGAGCTCGATCCCTTGCTGTGGGGCCGAACGGACCTCGACCTCTTCAACGAGGGCCTGCGCGGCTGCCGCAACTTCTTCGTCCACCCGGGTGGCTCGGCTATGTCGCGCCCCGGAACGACGTACATCGGGCAGGCGAAGGCGCAGAACGCCGAGCCCAACGTGCGGCTGGTGCCCTTTGTCTTCAGCGCCACCCTCGCGTACGCCATCGAACTCAGCCAGGCCAACAACCAGTTGGTGCTTCGCTTCCTGACCGACAACGCCTTCGTCCAGGCGACCTACCTCGACTACGACGCGCTCGGTGTCGGCTTTAGCACCGGCCCGACCACGGACCTCTTCGGCAGCACGAGTCTCACGCACGCGCGCATTATTACCAACCTGCTGCAGACTGGCGTATCGGGCCGGCTGCAGATTGAAATCATCAGCGGCCCGGGCTTCGTCGACAACGAGACCATCACCAACGCGTCGGGCCCTGGTTCGGCCACCGCCAACGGTGTCTCGCGTCTTGCGGACCTCGAGCTGCGGCAGCTGGGCGTGCCGGTGCCCGCGACCCCGCCGCCCTTCGTGGGCGAGCTCTCGAAGCTGAAGTGGGCCCAGGCGGGAGCGGTGCTGTTCCTTGTCCATCCCAATCTGCCTCCGATGGAGTTGACGCGGATCAGCGCCACCGAATGGACGTTGCTGCCGACAGCGTTTGCAACGGCGCGCCCGTACTTCGCCGGCGACCGCTCGCCGACCGTCAAGACGCCACTGCCGACCGTCGACGCCACCCACCCCGAGCGCGAGTGGGAGTTGTACGTCACGCTGTCGGTCCGCAACGTTGTCACTGGCCGGCGCTTCGAGACGCAGGCGTGGAAAATCACCAGTCAGTGGGATGGCAACATCGTCAACCCCGCTACGGCGCTCGCAGTGCCTCAGAAGTTCGCCATCTACCCCGACCGCCCGCTCACTATTCAGACGCAGGCCCACATTCCTGTCGACCCGCTCAACACAGCCAACACCAGCTACACCGTTGACGCCGTCAACTACTACCGCGGGCAAGGGCTCGAGCGTGGGTGGGTCGGCTCGACGACGCTGTTTGGCGAGTTCATCGACCTGGGCGACAAGCCCGACTACCAGTTCCCTCCGCCTCGCGGAACGAACCCGTTCTCGTCGAACCAGAATCCGTTCGCGATCGCCTTCTTTCAGGAGCGCCTGGCGTACGCCGCCTCGGCTCTTCAGCCAAACGCCCTGTGGCTGTCAGAAACGGGCGACTACCGAAACTTCGACCTTCCGCTCGTCCGCCACCACGCTGGCGAGTCGCTGCTCTTCGAGTTCGCGGCGCAAAAGTACGAAGAGACCCGGCACCTGTTCTCCGACTTGAAGCTGCTCGCCTTCACCAGCTCCACGGTGCGCACCATCAGCGGCGACGACGGCAACGCCCTCGACTACGACCACATCGACGGACGTCTGGAGGGCAACGACGGCGCCTCGCACGTGCCCCCGGTGAAGGTCGGTAAGAGCATTCTCTACGCCCGGGCGAAGGGTATCGGCGTACGCGCGCTGCGCTTCACGGGCTCAAACTACGAGGGCGCCGACGTCTCGACGCACTCGCAGCACCTGTTCCTCGGCGCTGCGCTGGTCAGCGGCGCCGCATACGGAAAGGCCATCGTCGACTGGGCGTACGCAGAAGACCCGTTCGGTCTCGTGTGGGCGTGTCGAGATGACGGCGTGCTGCTGTCGCTCACACACGTCGGAGACCGGTTCGCATGGGCCCGGCACGACTGCGACGGCGCGCGCTTCCTTCGTGTGTGCGCCATCCCTGAGGGGAAGGAAGACGCGGTCTACATGGTGGTCCAGCGAAAATTAAACGGCGCGCTGGTGAACTGTATTGAGCGTCAGGCCTCGCGCGTGCGGTACGGGACTCCGTACGACGACTGCGCGGTCGACTGCGCCCTGTTGGCGACGGTGGACCCCACCAACCCGGCTACCTGGCGCATTCAGCTGCCGCATCTCGTCGGCGAGACGGTGTGGGTGACGGGCATCAGCAACAACCCCGAGTCGTACGTCGTCGGAGTCGACGCGGCGAGCGGCTACCTCATCCCGGGTATTACGTTGCGCCAGGCGCCCACCGCGCAAAACACCGGAAGCGGCGGCATCATCGCCCCAGGCCCGCCAGGGGTGGGCAGCGCAGCGGCGCTGTACGTCGGCCTGAGGTTCACCCCGGAACTCGAGACGCTGGACGCCATCTCGTCTGAGTCGCGACAGAAGCGGCGCATCGTGCGTCGGGTGGGCGTCGAGCTCGACCAGAGCACCGGCATCTACTTCGGCGCGAGCTTCGATGAACTGCGCTCTTCTAAGCCCAACACGGTAGCCGTTGGCTACCTGGCGCCGAGTAAGGCCAACGCGCTGGTGTCGTTCGACGTCACTGACAAGTGGTCCGACAGCGGCAAGGCATGCGTCCGTCAAA
Source organism: Archangiaceae bacterium (assembly GCA_043753165.1). Taxonomy (GTDB): domain Bacteria; phylum Myxococcota; class Myxococcia; order Myxococcales; family Myxococcaceae; genus JAGSPQ01. The sequence goes on from JAYUXE010000669.1 coordinate 2,450, forward strand.
CCCTGCCACTGCCGGTGACGGTGGTGGGCATTACCCGCGACATCGCTTTCGGAGACTGACCATGTGCACAGGAATGGGAAGCACCACCGCAACGATTGGCAACCAGGTCACCAACAGCAAGACGGCCACGCCCATCGAAAAGAAGAAGGCGGCCAAGACGCTGGCGAGCGCATACGGCCTCATCGACAAAGACCCGCCGCCGATCGCCGCCGACCTCGAGCAGAAGGCGACGCGCGACGCGATGCTGAAGGCGCAGCGCGCGCTGCTGAAGCAGGGTCGCGCCAGTACCTTCCCGTCCGCGATGGACCCCTCGAAGATTCTGGGAAAATGAATGGCGCCCGTCATCACCATCGAGCCCGTCACGGCGGCCCACGTTCTCGAGCTCTCACGGGCGATGCGGCCCGAGGGCATCGCCGAACTGGCCGCCTGTGGCGTCGAGCCGCTTGCGGCGCTGGATTCCAGCGTCCGAATGTCGAGCGCGGCGTGGGCGGCACTGGCCGACGGCAAGGTCGCAGCCATCTACGGAGTCGTGCCGTTCGAGCAGCCAGGGCAGGGCTGCGTGTGGATGATTTCCGGTTCCGTCTTCGTCACGTACGCCCGTCACTTCGTGAAGATTGCGCCGGCCGTCCTTGACACCCTGCTCGAGCAAGTCGGCGAGCTCATCAACTTTGTCGACGCCCGCTACGGCGCCGCGCTGCGATTCGTGCGCTGGTTGGGCTTCGACATCGGCCCGGCAGAGCCTCGCGGTCCTCACGGCCTGCTCTTTCACCCCGTTGTCGTCCGGAGGGGCTAGCCATGTGTCAGGGCATCAGCACCATCATGAGCGGTGTAAAGACGCTCACCCAGGTCAACGCCATCGGCAAAGAGGCGCAGTTTCAACTGCAGGAAGACCAGGAGAACATTCAGTTGTCGCAGTATGCCGAAGACGACGCGCGCCAGCGCGGAGTGCAGGGCGCGGCCGAGGCGCGCGAGGACGGCAGTCGGCTGGCCCGCACGCAGGCGTTCCTTTATGCGAACAGCGGCGTCGACGCGTCCGTGGGCACCGCGGCCAACGTGCAGGCTTCGACCCTCGCCACCTCCGAGATTGACGCGCTCACCATCCAGAACAACGCCGCGCGCGAGGCGTGGGGGCAGGCCCGCGTCACCAAGCGCCTGCGGGCGCAGAAGGACATGAACCTCAACCGCTCGGGCGAGCGCCTGAACGCCACCATCATCGGCGGGCTGGCCGACGGCGTCAGCAGCGCCGCCAAGGACAAGTAATGCGCATCCCGATGAAGACCGGCGCCGGCGCACGAACCACGGCCCTCCCTACGCCGTACGCGAACACAGACACCCGGGGCGGCTTCGGCGCGGCGTACGTGGGCGCTGCGGACGCTGTGCAGAACGCGACCGAGAACGTGTCGGTCGCGGTGAAGCGCGCCGACTGGGAAGCGGAGCGCCAGGCGAAAGAAGCCAAGACGAAGGCCGATGCCATCTCGATGGCGCAGGCCGACACCGCCTTCCAGCGCGTCGAGACGGCGAAGCTGGTGGGAGCGAACAACCGGCGAGACCTCATCGACGGGGCCTTCGAAGGGACCGGGCCTGCGACGCTCACTCCAGCCGACGCCACGTCTGCGCCGGGGTTCCTTTCGACACGAGGAAAGGAGGCCTACGAGAAGGCGGCCCCGACGCTCGACGAGGTCGACAAGGCGCGGCAAAAGATTGCGCGCGAGCTGCTGAAGGACCCCGAGACGCGCGCGCGCTGGATGGTCCGCAGCGACGCGATGCTCGCGGACACGGAGCGCAAGGTCGAGCAACACTCGGCGC
>JAYUXE010000670.1:0-1689 GCA_043753165.1 Archangiaceae bacterium
GCGAGCGCCACCGGCGTCGACAAGGTCGACCGGATCTTCGTCATCTCGCGCTTCCCGACCGTCGATGAATATTACGCACTCGACGGAGGCCACCTGACCCGAGAGATGCTCGACCCGCGCTTCGTCGTCACCGTTCGAGGCGACACCGTGAAGGTCTACGACAAGGCCCTCACGTTCCTCTTCTCACTGCCGGGCCTCTCGAAGCCCTCGTCTGTTCGCGGCGACTCGAACGGGCGCCTCTGGGTCACCGACACCGGGCACGACCGCATCGTCCGCTTCAACCCCGATGGCTCGATCGACTCGACTTTTGCGACGGGCGGCGCTTTCTCGATTCCGAAACCCGTCGCGCTGAGCTTCCAGGGCGACGTGGTCGAAGTGCTGCAGGAGACCACCGGCAGCGCCAACTGCAACGTTCGCCCGGGCTTGCTCGGCGACTGGAGCGGCGCGAAGTGCTCCTTCTACGAGATGAGCAGCAACACCAGCTTCAAGGAGCTCGGGCTGACCCGCATTGCCCACCCCATCTGGAGGCCGATGGTGATGCTGGGGGATGAGATGGGCACGGACATGCTGATTGTCGACGGCAAGGTGATCTCGAACCCGCTGGGCAGCTACTGGCTCGACCGCAACGTCAGCACCGCAGTGGACGTGGCGTTGGGACCCACGGCTTTCAGGGGTGACCTGGCCGTCGTCGACGCGCAAGGCCGAATCTCGTTGTACCGGTCGGGGCAGAAAGCCGAGACGTGGGATCTCGGCTTCAAGGCCACCGCGGTCGCGACCGACATCGAAGGGCACCTCTTCGTCGGAGGCCCTGGGCATCTCGAGATTCGTGCCATCGAGGCCCTGCGATGAAGCGGCGCGCGCTCGTTCTTCTTGCTGTGGTCGCCATGGCCGCTCCGGCGGCTGCCTACTGGGCGCCCAACCACATGGAGATCAACCGCCAGGTCTTCAACCAGGGCACGCCGTGGGGGGAAGGCTTCAAGCGCGGCTCGACGACCATCGTCAGCGCGACGCAGTACCTGTCTCGGGTGCTCTACGTTCGAGACGGCCCGGACGACCAATTCAAAGGCGTCGGGCTCGACAAGACAGCCAGCGCGTCGGGAATCGGTGACACGTTTGCCGAAGACGTGCCGTCGGATGCGGCGAAGGAGCAGCACCGGGCGGTCGAGTGGGTCGCGCAAGGGGGCCTGTGGGAAGACGGCTTCGACTCGATGGGTCAGGCCGCGCAGTGGGCAGGCCGGCGCGCGGTCAATCACTTCCATGATCCGCTGCACGGGTCAGGTGGCTACACCGGCTTCATCCCGAACAATGCCACTGGCATCAAATACGTCGACGTCTACCGCAGCGGAATCTCGGCCACCGAGTGGGTGATGAACGGCAGCAGCGGCGGCGGGAAGAACGCGTGGGGCTACCCGACCATCGGCGAGCAGCTGCACCTCGCTTTCTCCGTGAAGGAGCAGGATGAGAGAGAGAAGGCACTGGCAAACGCGCTGCGCGCCATCGGCCAGGTCCAACACCTGATCGAAGACAACACCGTGCCCGATCACGCGCGCGACCGGCCCCACCTCGGAGCGCTGACCGGGCACGACTTCGTCAGCGCACCTGGCAGCCTGCCGCTGAATCCCATCGCCAGCGACAGCAGCTCGTACGGCGAGAACGCGATCGAGAACCGCGCCTGGGAAAACTACAAAC
>JAYUXE010000671.1:0-4247 GCA_043753165.1 Archangiaceae bacterium
TTCACCACTTCCGAAATCCAGAGGCGGCGCTTCGCTTCGTCGGCGACGTCTTCCTTCGTGAGCGTCGTCTGCAGCTGCACCATGCCGCAGCCGATGTCGTAGCCGGCCGCGGTGGGAAGCAGCACGCCTTCGGTCGCGATGGCGGTGCCGATGGGGACGCCGTAGCCGACGTGACAGTCGGGGGTCAGCACGACGCGCTTTGCGGTGGGGAAGCTGCACGCGTTGACGAGCTGCGCGAACACTTCTTCGTTCACGCCGCCGCCGCCGTCGTCGCCGAACAGCAGCGCGTCGGAAAGGAAGAGGTGGGCGTCGCAGTTCATCGTCTTCGCGCGCGGCAGCACCCAGTGCGCGTCGCCCGCTTTCTGTAGGGTCTGTTTCCAGGACATGGCGGGGACGAAGACGGTGCGGGGTGGAACAACTGACCGTCAGCCCGTGAGGTCGGCCGAATGCAGCAGGGTGACGGGCGGCTTGTCGAGCCGGCAGACCGACAGCGTGGCGAGCGTGAAACTCCCGGGCACACGCAGGGCCCGGATGCGGTGGTCTTCGGATGCGCTCAGCAGGCCGCCGCTGCGCAGCGTGCAGTGTGGAATGAAGCGGTGCGGGCTTTCATGGAACTTGATGCCCGACTTCGCGATGCGGTCGTGCAACGCGCGAAGCGGCGCGTCGTCTTCGAAGGTGAGCGCGTAGATGTCGGTGCCCGGGAACTTCGTGACGGGGCCGAACCGCGCCGCGATGGGGGCCGTCGTTTCGGCGATGCCGTCGAGGATCCGGTACGCGGCCGCGAGGTCCTGCATCGGGTCGACGATGCCGACGCCGGTCGAGCCTGCGAGCGTCACGTCTACCGAGAGCTCGCTGAAGAAGTTGTCTTTGATGCCGCGCCGAATCTTCATCACCGCATCGGCGGCGGGGCGGGGGACGTAGAGGACGAAGTAGAGGTTCACGGGAACAGCGGCAGCTTCATCCCTTCGTGCGTCGCGTGGAACCCGGGTCATCCGCTCGCGCCCGCCGGATGACGAAGTCAGTCGCCAATGAGGTCACAGCCCGACTGGAAGCCCGCCGCATCGAACTCGCGCGTCATGCTGCCGACGAGCTCGCCCCGGTTCGGCTCCATCCACCGGGCGATCAGCTTGAGCTCGTGCTTGCCGCTGCGCTTCGGCGAGCAGTACTCGAGCAGGTAGAAGCGATTCGCGAGGCCCGCCACCTTCTCGGCGATTTTCGAGAAGCTCTGCGCCAGCTCGGCCGGCGCTGTCGCAGGGTAGAAGCCGTCCTTCCCGTAGCCCTGCAGCGCCGTCGCGTCGACCTCGGTGCCCAGCCCGACGGTGAAGACGTGCACGCTGCTCGCGTTGGTGCGGGTGACGACCGTGCTGTTGCTGACGCGCGCAGCCTGGTCCGTGCCATCGGTGAAGACAATCAACGACGAGTCCTTGAACTGCACGTTCTCGAGCCCCGCGCTCTGCGCCTCGAGCTCTTCGATGGCGCGCACGATGGCGCCGTTCAAGTTGGTGCTGTCGTCGACGCAGCGGAAAGCGGCGCACGTCTTCGCGTCGGTGTTGCCCGCGCACTGCGCGTTGGTGCTGCACTGTTTTTCTTGAAGCGACGCAAGGCCCGCGAGCACCACGTTCTTGTCACCGCTGAAGGCGACGACCTTCTGCGGGCCCGACCGGCCGTCGAACGTGTAGAGGGCGACGCGCTGTCCATCACCCGGCCGAGAGAGCACCGTGTCGATGTACTTCGTCGCGGCGTCGCGCACCGTCGGCCAGCTGTTCGATCGCAAGATGCTGCCCGAGAAGTCCAGCAGCAGCAGCGAGTCCATCTGGTAGCGCTGGCCCTTCGGCTGAATCGTGCGGCGGCTCTCGTACGGACTCACCGGCTTGCCGTCTTCCTGAATCTCGAAGTTCGCCGCAGTCAGTGCGCTCACCGGTGTGCCTGTGCACGTGTCGACGCTGAAGAAGGCGGACACTTTGCCCGGCTGTGTCGTCGTCACGACTTCGCCCCCCGGCTGCGTGAACTGCAGGCACAGCGGCGTCTCTTCGACGGCGGGGCCACACCCAACAACGAAGAGCAACAGGCCTGCAGCGCGCGTGTAAGTCATTGTGAGACCCACGGTATGCGGCCTCAGAAGCAGATCAATTTTACGCCCGCAGATGGATTTATGACCCGTGGTTCAAAAACAGCTGTCAACGGGCGGTGAACCGGTTAGATCTCGGCACCTTCGAGGGGAAGAACGTGGCCCGACCTGCTGATCCGCACGCCAAGAGCGCCCTGATGTCTGCTGCGAGGACCCAGTTCGTCCGCGCGGGAATCAAGGGCGCGCGCATCGAAGACATCACGCAGGCCAGTGGGCTGTCGAAGGGCGCCTTCTACCTGCACTTCGCGTCGAAAGAGGCGGTGTTCGGTGAGCTGGTCGCCAACTTCGATCAGCAGATGGCGTCGATCGTCGTCGAGCGTGAGAAGGCGGTTCGCGGGTACCTGATGAAGCACCCGCTGACTGCGCGCGACACGGCCAGGCAGCAGGGCCTCGCGGCGCTCGAGATGAAATACGACGTGGCGCTACTCGAGCTGATCTGGGCCGAGCGTGAAGTGTTCACGGTGTTGAGCCGGGGCGCGCAGGGGACTCCGTTCGAGGGGTACATGTGGAAGATGGCCGAGCGCGAGGTGAAGCGCGTGGTCGATGGGCTCGAGTCGATGAAGTCGCTGGGCGCGTGCCGGGCGGATGTGCCGTCGCAGGTGTTCGGCTCGCTGGTGGTCGGCACGTTTCTGCTCACCGCGCAGCAGATGAGCCGCCTCGAGCAGAAGCCGGACCTGACGGTCTGGGTGCAGGCGATTCAACAGCTGATCAACGAAGGCGTCGCTCCGAGAGCGGCCCCGAAGCGGCGCCGGCGTTCATCGCGGTCGCCCGAGAGGAGAGCATCTTGAGAAAAATCATCTGGGCCATGGTGTTGATCGCGGGCACAGCGCTGGCGGCCGAGACATCGCTGAAGCCGGCGGGCGCCGCGTTGAAGATTGCAAAGGTGCGGCCCGTGACGTCGACGGCGAAAGACGAAGTCACAGGCTCGCTGTTCCCTTCCAAGCTCGGCGCGCTGGGCTTCGAGCTCGGCGGCCGGCTGATGAAGACGCGGGTCGTGAAGGGCGAGGTGGTGAAGGAAGGCGCGCTGCTCGGCCAGCTGGATCCAGAAATCGTCGACGCGCAGGTCGCGGGCGCCGAGGCCGCGGTCGCTGCGGCGGAAGCCGGGGCCGAGATGGCTTCCGATGTCGCGGCGCGAAACGAAAAGCTGAAAGCCGAAGGCAGCGTCAGCGACGTTCAGAGCAAGGGCGCGACGACGACCTCGAAGCAGGCCCAGGCGCAGCTGTTGGGAGCGCGCGCCCAGCTGGCCCAGGCGAAAGCGGCGCGCCGCCGTCACGACTTGAAGGCCCCGTTCGGAGGCACCGTCATCGACGCGCCAGACCAGATTGGCGGCATGGTCGGCCCGGGCATGCCCATCTACATCGTGCAGCAACTCGACCCGCTCATCTTGAAGACGACCATCACCGAAGACGCGCGCGAGGTGGTGAAGGCGGGCCTCAAAGTGCGCGTCGGCTCGGTGGGTGGCAAGGCGACGACGGAAGACGCGGTGGTGAAGGTGGTGCTGGCCTCGGCGGATCCGCAGACGCGCCGCATCCCCATCGAAATCTCCGTCCCCAATTCTGACGGCCGGTTCGTGGCGAACACGCTGGCGCGTGCCGTGATGCCCATGGGCGGCGCGCAGCAGGCGGTAGCGATTCCTCCCACGGCGCTGGGCACCAATGGGGGCGAGCACGTCTGGTCGGTGGGCCCCGACTCGCAGCTGAAGCGCGTGCCGGTGAAGGTGCTTGAACGCCAGGGCAAGGAAACGGTCGTGCTGCCTTCCGAACCGGTCGAGCAAATCATCGACTACCCGACGTCCGCGCTCGTCGAGGGCACGAAGGTCACCGCCGCCCGATGACTCTCTCAGACGTCAGCATCAAGCGGCCCGTCTTCACCACGATGATGTCGGTGTGTCTCATCGTGCTCGGAATCATGGGCTTCAATCGGCTCGGCACCGACTTCTTCCCCGACGTGAGCCTGCCCGTCGTCGTCGTCACCACCGTCTACAGGGGCGCGGGCCCCAGCGAAATCGAGACCCAGCTGTCCAAGCCCATCGAAGACGCGGTGGCCGGCATCAGCGGCGTCGATCAGATTCACTCTTTCTCGCGCGAGAACGTGTCGCTGGTGGTCGTGATGTTCAAGC
>JAYUXE010000672.1:0-1686 GCA_043753165.1 Archangiaceae bacterium
GGGCCCTGGCCCAGCGTCGCTGCGACGATGCCCTGGAGCTCGATGATTCGCAGCAGCGTGTCTCGCGTGTTGTTGGGAAGCGCACGGGCGACGGCCAGCTGCTTCTCGGCTTCGGCGTAGCGAACCTGGGCGACGGAGTCTTCGGCAGCAGTCAGCGGGGGATTCGGCGACGCGGCGACGACCAGGGCGAATAACCAAACGGGAGTCATCGGTGCGCGATGTTACTCTGTGGCGCAGTGGGCCCACCAACCAACACCGGCGACTGGACGCCGGGCTCCCGGGTTGCCCGGTATTCGCTGCTGGCGAAGATTGCGACCGGGGGGATGGCCGAGATCTGGCTGGCAAATCAGGCCGGCCTGCAGGGCTTTCAGAAGCTGGTCGTCATCAAGCGGATCCTCGAGTCGTTCAGCCAGAATCCCGACTTCGTCGCGATGTTCCTCGACGAGGCTCGCATCGCGGCGCAGCTGAACCACCCGAACGTGGTGCAGATCTTCGACCTCGGCGAGCACGCGGGCGCCTACTACATCGCGATGGAGTACCTGCCCGGCGAGAACCTTTCGACGGTGGTGCGCGCGGGGATCAAGAAGGAACAGCCGCTGCCGCTGGCGATTGCGGTGCGGATCATGTCGGGCGCCGCAGCGGGGCTCGGTCACGCGCACAACAAGGTGGGCGGCGACGGCAAGAAGCTGGGTGTCGTGCACCGCGATGTGTCGCCGCAAAACTTGATCATCACGCTCGACGGCAACGTGAAGGTCGTCGACTTCGGAGTCGCGCGCGCGGCGAACCGGGCGACGCAGACGACCGACGGGAACATCAAAGGGAAGATTGCGTACATGTCGCCCCAGCAGGCGTCGGCGGCGGCGGTCGACTCGCGCAGTGACGTGTTCGCGCTGGGCGTCATCTTGTTCGAGGTGACGACGGGCTTCCGGTTCTACGAGTCGCGCGAGATGCCGCACATGATCGCGCAGCTGTGCGGATCGGGTCCGCTGCCGGTCGCGATGGAAAAGAACCCGCGTGTGCCGGAGGCGCTGTCGAACATCATTGCGAAGGCGCTGTCGCGGGATCCGGCGGGCCGTTACGCGTCGGGGGCCGAACTGCATGATGCGCTCGAGGCCTGGCTTCACACCCAGCCCGAGAATGTGGGTCCGGGCGCGGTCGAGGCGTACCTGCGCGGGTTGTTTGGCGAGCAGTGGGGAAAGCGGGCCGAGTTCATCGAGTCGGCGAGGTCAGGGCTGATGACGCCGTCGGGGCTGCGGCGGAACCTGGGGCACGAGGCCGACGTCAGCATGCCGGGGAATACGAATCCCGAGCTCGGGGCCGCGCGGAAGGAAACCGAGGCAAAGCCGCCGCCGTTCAAGTTGTTCGGCGGGCTGGGCTTGGCGCTGGTCGCGGGGGTCGCCGGGTTCTTGTTCTTTGCGACGCGCGAGACGACGGCGATGGTTGTCGAGCTGCCACAGGTGGCGGAGGCGAAGCCGGCGTTGTTGCGAATCGAGACAGAGCCCGAAGGGGCGGCGCTGTTCGTCGACGGCGTCGCGCGCGGAAATGCGCCGGCCGAGCTCGTGGATCTCGCCGCGGGCGAGCACGAGGTCGTCGCGAAGGCTGCTGGGCGGGTGACTGCGTCGAAGAAGGTGACGATTCACGGGCCCGGGGACCGCGCGACGTTGATGCTGACGCTGGCGGCGGAGC
>JAYUXE010000673.1:0-4244 GCA_043753165.1 Archangiaceae bacterium
GACGAAGACGTACGCCGAACGCAGCGTGATCCGAATGCTGGAAGGCGGCACCCAGATGCCGCCGTTGCCAGACGCGAAGCCGACTGCGGCCGAGGTCGAAGTGATGACGAAGTGGATCGCGGGCGGCATGCCGGCGTGCGCCACCGACGCGGGCGTCGAAGACGGGGGAATTCCCGCCGAGTCGTCGCCCAATCTCATTCCGCAGGCCGAGCTCTTCGCGTGCAAAGGCGCGCAGTCGGACGCTCCGACACGGATTCGACGGCTCAACCGCTGGCAGTGGACGCGCAACGTCGGAGGCGCCGTCACGCGCAGCTGGACAGGGTTCAGCTTCTTCGACAACCCGTTCGACCCCAGCGCCAGCGAGCCGTACAGCACCTACGCGACGGACGAGACGCTGGACGAAGCGACGATCGAGCTGTTCCTGCCCATCGTCTCGGCAGCGGGCCCTTCGTGGGCCGGGCCCTACACCGGCAGCAACCGTCTCGAACGGCTGCGCACCGACGCCACGCTTCGCTGCATGTACCAGGACGCCAAGCCGACGACCGCGTGCGTGCGCCACTACCTCGCCGAGCTCCTGCTGCATGGGGTGCTCTTCCGCCCGGCGACGGTGCCCGAGCTCGATCGCCTGCAGGCGTTTGCGTTGACGGTGCTCGCGGCCGAGCCGGTGCCCGATGGCGGCAGCGACACGCGCACCCATTCGATCACCCGCATCTCGAACGCCGCGTGGCTGACGACCGGCGCGATGTTTCGCGACGAGTTCGGCCCGCCCACCGACGCGGGCCGCAGCAACCTGACCGACTGGGAGCTCGGGCAGCAGCTGGCCTACGCAGTGGGAAGCCGCGCTCCGGGCGCCACGCCCACGTGGGTCTACCCCGATCATTCGGCGCCGACGGAAGGCCATCTGGGCGACATCGCTGGCGCCGCGGCCGACGGCGGCATTCGCACGTCGGCCACGGTCGAGGCCTTGTTCCGCAAGTACGCGGGCGGCACCGACGCGACGCGCTTCGATCTGATTCAGGACTACGGCGTCAACCGCCGCAAAGCGCGCGGCGAGTACTGGCTGTCAGACGGCGTGAACGGCTTCTTCCGCGAGTGGCTCGGGTACTCGAAGATCCCCGAGATCTTCAAAGATCGGCCCGAAGCGACCTCGAAGTACGACGACGGCAACTCGAGCGGCTACCGGCCGCAGCTGTCCTCGTACGGCAACCTCATGTCCGGCTACTACGGCGACGAGTCGACGCTGGTGCAGCAGCTGGAAGATCAGATCGCACGCGTCGTGAATGCCGACACCGACGTGCTGAAGAACCTGCTCACCACGCGGCAGTTCTACCTGGCGTCCACTGCCAACCCGTCGAACTCCGCGGGCGCGATTCTGTGGACAGGGCAGATCTACAACACGACGCAGGCCATCGCCGAGAACCGGCCCGCGCGCTGGGTCACGCTTCCTTCGAATGAACGCGCTGGCGTGCTCACGCATCCGGCCTTCCTCGGCTCGCACGGCGGCAACTTCGAAGATGATCCGTCGCTGATTCACCGCGGCAAGTGGGTGCGCGAAAACATTCTCTGCGACTACGTGCCGCCGCTGAGCCAGGTGAAGGTGGTCGCGCAGGTCGGGCCGCACGCCGCCAACAAGAACGCCCGCGCCCGCGTCGAAGAAGCGACCGCGAAGGCCGAGTGCCAGGGGTGCCACCAGCTGATGAACCCGCTGGGCTACCCGTTCGAGATCTACAACCACGCGGGCTACCTGCGATTTCAAGACCACGCGCCCGACGCCGGGTTCGGCCCCCCAAGCGGGACGTCGATGCTCGTCAACATGCCCGACCCCGCAATGAATGGGCCCGTGCGTGACGCGGTCGAGCTCAGCGAGAAGCTGTCGGTGTCGCCGCACGTGAAGCGCTGCTTCATTCGCCAGGCCTTCCGTTACTACATGGGCCGCGACGAGAACCGCACCGACGCGTGCACGCTGGCGAACATGGAATCGGCGTACGACAGCAGTGGCGGTTCCTTCTTCAAGATGGTGGGCACCTTGATGACCAGCGACACATGGAAGACACGCCGCACGCCGGGGGTGGGGGAATGAGCCGCTTCAGCCGCCGCAACCTTCTCAAGTCGGCCGCGGGCGCGGCGCTGCTGTCGCCCTTCATGCGCGAGGTGTTCGCCCAGACGGCGGTGCCCGCCCGCGTGGTGATCGTGCTCGAGTGCAACGGCATCTACCCGGTGACGATGCTCAGCACCTCGGCGCGGACGTCGATTGGAACCGCCGCGGTCGGAAGCCGGCGGAACTTTTCGTCGGCCTATCCGAAGACGGTTCGGACGCTGACGGGTGAAGCGCTGGGCTCGGCGTTGAGCCTCGACCCGTTGAAGGCCTCGGCCGGGAAGATCTCGCTCGAGAACCGCGCCGCCGTGGTGCTCGGCCTGTCGAGCGCAATCACGGGCGGCGGTCATTCGACCGGAACCGGAGCGCTCAGCTGTGCGGTCGATGGCTCGGCGGCGACGATCGATGCAGTGCTGGCTCCGAAGCTGAAGCGCACGGCGCCTTTCGATGCGATTCGCCTCGGCACCAGCGCGTCGCTGACGCCCATCGTCTACCAGACGTGCAGCTTCGGCGCGAAGAAGCCGGCCCCGATTCTGGTGAACCCGGCGCTCGCGTACGACACGCTCTTCGGCTCGATCGCCGGTGGGGCGGGCTCGGGGGCCGAACGCAGTGCCCTGTTCGACTTCGCGCGCGCCGACGTGACCGCGACGCTGGCCGCCTTCCGCGGAAACTCGAACGAACGGATCAAGCTCGAGCGGTACCTGACGTCACTCGACTCGCTTCGCCAGCGCGAGACCCAGCTGGGGGGCATGGCGGCGGCGGTGAGGCCGTTGCTGCCTCCGGCTCCGTCAACCAACCCCTTGCTTGCTGGAACCGGCACGCCCGATTCGATGAAGTGGCTCGAGGCGCAGTTTCAGATCGCGACCGCGAGCCTGCTGGGCGGGCTCACCCACAACGTCGTCCTGGCGTCGGCGAGCTCGGGCTTCGATGTTCGCTACGACAGCATCATTCCGGGCGTCGGGCGGCACGACCTGCAGCACGGCATCGAAAACGCGGCGAACTGGACGGCGATCGCGGCGGTGACGCGCAAGCACGTCGAGCTGATCGCGAACCTCGCGCGCACGCTGGCCGCGACGCCCGAGGTCGGCGCCACCGGCTCGATGCTCGATCACACCGCGATCCTCTTCATGTCGGACAACGGCGAGCAGCACCATTCCGAGGCGCGCGAGTGGCCGATTCTGATGGTCGGTGGCAACAAGCTCGGCCTTCGCACCGACGGCCGCACGGTGATTTTTCCGGAACAGGGCGAGACCAACAACCGCCAGGTGTCGAACGTGTTCAACACGCTCGGTCACGCGGTCGGCGACACGGGCTTCGACACGTTCGGCAGTGAAGGGGCGGCGCGAATCGCAGCGGGCCCCCTGTCCGAGCTCAAGATCTAGCTGCCCTCGGGGCCCCGGGGCGGTAAGTCGCGGGCACGGTCTCGAAGGAAAATTTGTGGCGCCAGCACCCGGTGGATGCGGTCGGGCTGCTGGTCGACGGCGACGACTGCTACCGCGAGTTCTACCGGGCCGCGCTGACGGCACAGAAGTCGATTCTGATCGCGGGCTGGCAGTTCGACAGCGAGGTGCCGCTGCTGCGGGGCGGCGAATGCGACGGCGCCCGTCACGTTGCTCAAGCTGTTGAACCACCTGTGCGAGACGAAGCCCGACCTGCGCGTCTACCTGCTCGCGTGGGACTCCCATCTCGTCTTTGCCGCTGAGCGCGAGTGGATGCAGCAGCTCGTTTTTCAGTGGAACACGAACCCGCGGCTCGCCTTTCAGTTCGACTCGGCGCACGCAGACGGCGGGTGTCACCACCAGAAGTTCGTGGTCATCGATGGCGAAGTCTCTTTTCTGAGCGGCATCGATCTGGCGGAAGACCGCTGGGACGATCGCAAGCACCTGATGCCGAACCCGCTGAGATCGTCGTCATCCTCAACATGCGCGGTGAATCGCTGAAGGAACAGGCGGCGGTCGGGCTCGCACAGGCGCAGAACATCGGACGCCTGCGGAAGACGGCCGAAGAGACGGGCCACCACCTCGGCCTCTACTACACGAACCCGCTGTGCAACGCGGGCGAGGAGCCCGAGCGCGCGACGTACATCCACTCGAAGCTGATGATCGTGGATGACCGCCTGATGCTGGTCGGTTCGGCGAACCTGACCAAC
>JAYUXE010000674.1:0-4243 GCA_043753165.1 Archangiaceae bacterium
GTGAGACACACCGTGGCCGCGGGGGCGGCGTTGTTCCTGGCCGGGTGTTTCTGCGGCGACAGCAGCAGCGGCCAAGGTGGCGGTGGCGGTGGCGGCAGCTCCAAATCGACCATCACCTACGATCTCGTCGAGGTGATGGGTGAATTCAAGCTCAGCGGGTCGACGACCAGCGGCAGCTGCACGTCGGTGACGACAGATGCCCGGACGCTGCTGTCGCTCGAGAAGCCCGACACGAAGTCCGCCACGTTCGACCTGAAGGAAGGCGAGCTGTCCGGCTACGTGTCCGTCATCTTCACCCGCCCCCCACGCGCCGGGACGACGACCTGCGCGTCAGGCGGCGCCAAAGCGTGCCCGGGGTCCCCCGACGATCCCTACACCGGCGAGGCATCGATCAAGGTCGTCACCGAACCTGCAGTGCTCGGGAAGGATGCCGCGCCTGGCCTCGCTTTCATTCCCGTGCTCGAGAACGTGCAGCTGCGCGAGCTCTGCCAGAACGTGACCTTCGCGATGAACCCGGCGTGGCTGCGCGGCAAGCCCGTCACAGTCGCGCAGCTGCGCAGCGGCCGGTTTGTGGTCGAGGCCTCAGGGACCACGCCGCTGCTGGCTCCGGTTCCGGAGTTGGGCAAGAGCGCCCCGACTCCCGTCACTGGCACGATGGCCTACAGCTTCCGCCTCGTGTTTCAGACGGCGGACTACGACGCGAAGAATGCGGTCGCGGCGCCAGACCTGCCGTCTTTCGATCAGTGCCTCGTCGACGTCGACCCCACGCCTGCCGATCAGCTCGCCTCGGAAACCGCTTTCGCCGCCGGCGCCACCGACATCGCGATGAACGCCAACGGGTGCCGCAGGCTGAAGGTGACGCGCGACGGCGGCTCCGAGTCGATGGTCTACGAACGCACGTTCGGCACGCGGCTCGTCTTCGATGCCGCTTCAGGGACGACGCGCGCGGAGCCCGACACCCGAATTCTCTACACGCACACAATCGACGGCGCGGGCATTCGCGAGACGTTCGACATGGATCAAAACGGGACGATTGATCGCCGCGTTGAGACAACGTTCGACGGCGGGGTCTGGGCGGCGACCGTCGCGACGGACACGGGTGCGACTCTGAGCCAGGTTCGTCTCGATGCCACGACGATGACGGTTCGAACCGAGAGCGGGGGCATCGTGCTCGACGAGTACGTCGCACCCATCGTTCAGCGAAGCTGCTTCGACGCCAACTCGATGCAGGCGCCTGATTGCCGGTCGTCCGCGCCTCCCCCGACCTGCAACAGCACAGTGCCGGCGCCCTGCGGCGCTTCGACCACCACCGCGTTGAAGAACGAGCTGCTGGCCGCGATGATCAGAGGCGCGAACTGCCTCAAAAACACGGGAATGTCCTTCGACCCCACGGCCAAGCTCGCGGCCTCCATGACGGCGAACAAGCTGAAGTTCCTCTGCACCGATAATCCGTGCGACGACTACGGAAGTCTTGCGACGGGGCCCCGCGGAAATGGCAGCTACGACCTGACCTTCAACACCGCGCGCAACGTGACCGCTGCCGAGCGCGCACGCACGCTGTTCCACGAGTCAATGCATTCCGGTCAGGGGTTCAGTCACAACGACACCTTGAACAAGGCAGCGTCGAACGCATGCAAGCTGCAGATCACCGACCGCACCTTTGCCTGCGAGACGATGTGCTTCAACCCGCAAGCGGCGAACAAATGCGTCTGCATGCGGTGCCTGAGCGATGGCTCCTTCTACAAGACGGACGACGCGACCTGCAAAAAGTGCAACGCCTTCGGCAGCTGCGCGGGGCGGACGGAAAGTGGCAAGCCCATCGCCAGCGCCGTCGGTGCCTGGTGCGGTCGCGGCAAGTTGTTCTGCGATACGAAAGTCGAGTGCGACACCTCGTGCGCCGCCTACGGCGGTGGCTGCCAACCGCTCAAGGCCACATGCGACGCTGGCTGCAACTGACGCTTTTGCTGGGGCTGGCCTGCCGCACCGACCGGGTCGTGAGGCCTGCGTGCACGGAGCCCGGCGCCATCGTCACGACCGTCGATGTGGACAAGCAGGTCGGGCGATTTCAGGTCGACGAAGAAGGCTGCCGCTTCTTCGAGGTCTCGAAAGAAGCGGGCGTGCGACGGATCGCGATGCTGGGCCGTTACGACGGCGTGTGGCAGACCGACTTCGAAAGCTTTGAAAGTCGCGACACCTTCATCGAGCACACCGCCCCGAGACGGGACGGAGGTTGGGGCGAACGGACCGTCACGATGCACGGAGACGCCGGCTGGGTTTGGAAGGAATCGGAGACCTTCGATGAGGGCGGCCGCCCGGCGTTTCGCGTGCGCCATACGCGGCTCGACGCTCTGAGCATGCGTGTGGACGAAGAACGTCGTGGGCCCGATGGCGGTTGGGAAATCTACGACCCCTTCGAGACGTCCATCAATCAACGGTGATGCGGCGCCACGCATTGCCCGCGCTCGCAGCCGTGGCGATCGTCATCGGTGGGCCTCACCGCGAACGCTTTGACGTCATTCATGCGCCGCGGCTCGTGTTGCTGTTGGTGCTCGGTGCGGCGCTGCTGGCAGTTGGACGGCTTCCCCGGTCGCAGTGGCGGTTCGCCGATTGGGCGTTCGCTGCGGTCGTGTTGCTCGCGATGCTGAGCGGACTCTTCGCGTCGAGCCCGGCGTACGCGCTCACGCCGGTCGCGTTGCTGGTCGCGTGCTTGGCGTTGGCTGCCGGAACTGCGTGGCGCGACGATCGCGACCTCTGGCTGGCCTGGCTCGGAGCAGCGGCAATTGCGGTCGCGGCGATCGGAATGCTCGAGGCGATGGGGTTTGGGCCTGCGTCGCTGTACGGCCGGGCGCCGAGCGGGACGATGGGACAACGCAACACGCTTGCGCACTTCCTGGTGCTCGCAAGCCCGGTGGTGTGGACGCTGGCCTTGCGCGCCAGGTCGCCGGGCGCGCGCTCAGCCTGGATTCTCGGAGCTGCGCTGATGGCCGCCGTGGTGGTGCAGACGCGCTGCCGTGCCGCGTGGGTCGTCGCGCCGATTGCGCTGGTGGCGTTCGCGGTGCTCGCGCGATCCGTGAAGGTGCTCGCAGTCGGCGCGGCGGCGGCCATCAGCGCAGCGTTCCCGGTGGGCCTCGCGTGGAAGGCGTCGCATCCGTACCTCAACACGTTGGGCCGGCTGGTCGACTCGCGCTCGGGAAGCGGCGCCGGCCGGCTCGAAGAATGGGCGGCCTCACTCGCGCTGTTCGTCGCGCATCCGCTGCTGGGCGCGGGCCCCGGTCACTGGTTCGTCGAGTACGGCGTCGGGCGCGGCGCGGATCACTTCGCGCATTCCGACTGGGTCGCGCTGCTCGTCGAACGTGGATCGGCCGGAACGCTGGCGGTCATCGCGTTGGCCGCCGGTGTGCTTTCCGCATGGCGTAGGCGCAGCGACTTCGCGCTGGTGGCCATCACGCTCGCAACGGCGGCCGGCCTCGGCGTCTTCGATTCCGTGACGCAGCTTCCGGCCCCCGCGGCGTGGGTGACGCTCGTTGGGTTCATCGGAATTCGGCCGGCTGCTTCCGCGCGCAGTCCGTGGTCGTCGGCGGTGGTCGCGGCCATCGCGCTTGCCGCGGCTTTGATGTGCGCGTCACGACTGTTGTCGACCGCCGACTCCACCCCGTTCGATCGGCTCGAACGCGCGGCGGAGCTCGACCCGTTCGACGCTGAAGTCCGCCTCACGCTCGCAGAGGCGTGGATCAGCGCGGGCCATTGCGAGCGTGCGGCGCCGCACCTCGAGGCCGCGCAGCGCCTGTTGTCGCGGCATCCCGCACTGCCTGGGCTGATGGCGGCGTGTCAGCGTCCCCATTGACGCCCTCGACGCGATCGAGCCGAGCTCCGCATCGGCAAGCTGTCCGCGGCTGACAGAGCAAGGTAAGCAGCCGACCGTGCTGCGACTCGCACCGATCGCGTTGCTCTTGATGGGCTGCAGCCACCTGCCGGCTTCTGAGCGCAGCTACTACTCGAGCCTCAGCGCCGAGCTTCAGCGCGAAAAGGTCGGGCGGCCGGTGGTCGTCATCGACCTCGACCGCCTGGATCACAACCTCGAGGTGGTGGCGAGACACCTCGTCCCGCCTTTCCACTTCAGGGTGAGCGAGAAGTCGGTGCCGTCACCGGACTTGATCAACTACATCCTCGAAGCGTCAGGCTCACGGCGGGTGATGGTGTTTCACCATCCGTTCCTGAAGACGCTGCTCGCCTCGCTTCCCCC
>JAYUXE010000675.1:0-9614 GCA_043753165.1 Archangiaceae bacterium
TTCTCTGCCATCGGCAACGCGTACAGCGACGAGATCCTGCACCGCGCGAAGCTGTCACCGGTGAAGCTCACGAAGGCGATGACGGGTGAGGAAGTCGCCCGGCTCTTCGAGGCCACCCGTTCGAGCCTCACCGAGTGGACGAAGAAGTTGCAGGAAGACTTCGGCGACACGTGGCCCGACAAGGTCACGGCCTTCCGCCCCGAGATGGCCGTGCATGGCCGGTACAAGCTGCCATGCCCCGTCTGCGGCTCGCCCGTGCAGCGCATCGTCCACGCGTCGAACGAGACGAACTACTGCGCCACCTGCCAAACGGGCGGCAAGCTGCTCGCCGATCGTTCGCTGTCTCGCCTGCTGAAAGAAGACTGGCCTAAGACACTGGAAGAGCTGGAGGAATATGTGGCCTCTCGCAGCGCCTCACAGTAGAAACTTCGCGCATATGTTCAGGCCGCGCCCGCTGGGGCGAATCGCGATTCTCCTGGCGCTGTGCTTCGCGCCCTCTGCTTTCGCCCAACGCACGCTCTGGCTCGTTCGCCCCCTCTACCCGGGACAGGAAGCGCTGGTCGATCGCACCGAAAAGGCCCTCGACAAGCTCATCCCCGCGGCCGACCGCAGCAAGGAAATCATCGGCCAGAAAGAGCTCGCCACGAGCCTCAAGGGAAAAACCGTCGCCGAACTGCCTTGCCTCACCGCCGACTCGCGCTGCGCCGACCCCATCGACCCTTTCGTCGCCACCCTCGGGTTCGATCGCGTGGTGCTCATCCAGGGCGGGCAAGACGAAGCCGGCTTCAAGTTCCGCGTCGTCAGCTATCGGCCGTCGACGAAGGAAGTCACTCCCGCCACCGCCAGCAACGCGATTCTCGAGAAGGCCCTGCTCGGCGCCGTCGCCAAGGTCGTGCCCGTCGCCTCCAGCCTCGACGTGAAGACCAACCCCGCCGGAGCGACCGTCTACGTCGACGACGTCAAAGTCGGCGTCACCCCGCTGAACACCCAGGTGCTGCCGGGCGAACGCGTCATCCGCCTCGATCTGAAGCTTCACCAGCCGCTCGAAGAGACGCTGATCATCCCCGTGCGCGGCGCCGCCCGCCTCGACAAGAACCTTCAGAAGGTCGCCGCCCGCATCGTCATCACTGCGTCACCGGCGGGCACCACCATCACCGTCGACGGCCAGGCCCTGGGCAAAGACAAGGTCGATCGCGGAATCCTGCCGGGCCAGCACACCATTCGCCTCACCGCCGAAGGCCACAAAGACTTCGAGCAGAGCATCAACGTGAAGGCCGAAGAGCAGTACCAGCTCGACAAGACGCTCGAGCCGATTCCCGGCCTCGCCAGCGCCGACCCGAAGAACGTGAAGGCCACGGGAAAGAACGAAGTCATTCAGCCGGCCGCGCCTCCGCCCCCGCCGCCCACCGAAACCGATCTCACCTACAGCCGCGGCGCCTACTTCCACGTGTCGTTCGAGGGCGCGACGTACGAGAGCAACCGCCTCGTCGGCCGCCGCTTCGGCGACCAGGGCACCGGCCGCACGGAACGCATCACCACGCCCAGCCGGTCGCTCATCGGCGCGTCGGCCGAGTACGGCGTCTTCGGCAAGTACATCGGCGTTACCGCGATCGGCGTCAGCTTCCTGACCAACACCGACCGAATGGAAATGTCCGTCGGTTACCAGAAGGGCGAGCAGGCCGAGACGAAAGACGGCGTCCTGCTTCCGGGCGCCATCGGCCCCGTTCGCGCCTCGCTGCTCACCATTCGCGCGGTGCAGCCGCAGTTCCGCATCGCCGTCTGGAAGTTCACCTTCGGGCTTCAGGCCGGCTTCGAGTTCCGTGTCGGCCACATCGTCGAGTCGAACACCCCCGCTTCGTACAAAGACGGCTTCCTCGTCCTCGACCTGCTTGCCTCGGCGCGCGTCAACGTGCGGTTCTACATCTACGAAGGCTTCTTCATCTTCGGCCAGTACAACTACACCTGGTTCGTCTACGGCGAAGAGACCAACGGTGGGGTCAAGTCGTCCGGCTCGATGGGCATCAACGTGGGGCTCGGTTATGCGTTCTAGTCTTCTCGCCATCGTCCTTGCGGCCAGCAGCGCGGTTGCTGCCGGTAATCCCCTGGTCGGCCCCGGCGTCGGCAACGCCGACAGCCTCGTCTCCGAAGGCACCAAGCTCTACAACCAGAAGAAGTACGCCAGGGCCGCCGAGCTCTTCCTCCAGGCCAACCGCGCCAGCCCGGCCACGCTGCCTACCTACCTGCAGCTCGCGAGGTCCGTGCTCGCCGCCAAGCAGATCTCGCGCGCCTGCTACGTGTACCGCGTCTACTTGAAGGCGGCCCCCGAGTCCCCCGACCGCAAGAAGGCTCAGGCCGAAAGCGAGCAGTGTGAACGCCAGGCCCGAACCGCCAAAGGCCAGCCGGCCGACCTCAGCCAGAAGTACGTCGAGACCCGCGCCGCCTTCTACGCCGCGCTCGACCAGAACCTCGTCGTCGGCCCCGGCAGCGCGCACGATCAGCTGTCGACGCTGGTCAAAGACGGCTACCTGAGCCCGGACCTCGGCGACATGGCCGCCAAGCTCGGCGCCGCTGCGCTGAGCAAGGCCGATGAGATTCACAAGGCCGCTCTCGCCAACGAGAAGATGAGCCTCGAGCGCCTGCGGTCGGCCCGCCCGCTGTACCAGGTCGCCGCGGATGTTGGCGCCACGCCTCCTGACCAGAAGGCCCGCACCGCCTTTCTCGACGGCCTGGCTGCCCTGCAGGAAAAAGACTTCAAGAAGGCCGAGGCGCTGTTCACCGAGGCGTCCCGCGCGGATTCAGGGAACACCGAGTACGTCTTCTACCAGGGCCTCTCGCTGCTTCAGGGAGGCGACCGGCCCGGGGCGCTGAAGGTCCTCGACACCCGGCTCAAAGAAGATCCCCGGACGCGGGTATTGCGCGCGGCGCACGCCCTCGGCAATTCTCCCGAAGACGGGGCCGCCGAGCTCGAGCGGCTGTTGTTCACCACGCGCTACCCCGCTGAAAAGTAGCGCCTCTTTCTCAAGGGCAGATGCCGGTCTTCATTTGTCAGGGCTGCGGCACCGAACACACCAGCTGGAGCGGCAAGTGTCCGCACTGTGGGGTCTCGGAAACCATTCAGCTGAAGCAGTCGACCGATCGGATGCTCGAGAAGGTCATCAAGGGGAAGTACAAGATTGTCCGAAAGCTGGGGCAGGGCGGCATGGGCGCCGTCTACCTCGCTGAACAGCTCGGCATCGGCCACCGCGTCGCGCTGAAGTTCCTCAAGTCCGAGTTCTCGGAAGACGCGGAAATCGCCCGCCGCTTCCTGAACGAGGCGAAGTCCTACGCCCGCGTCGCGCACCCCAACGCCGTCACCCTGCACGACTTCGGGCAGGACGAAGAAGGCAACCTCTTCATCGCGATGGAGTACTGCGAAGGCGTCGACCTTAAGAAGATCCTTCACGAGCAGAAACGCATCCCGCTGGGCGAGGCGATCGACATCATCCTCCAGGTCGCCGACGTGCTCGGCAACGCGCACAGCAAGCACGTGGTTCACCGCGACCTGAAGCCCGAGAACATCATGCTTCGCAAGGGCATGCGCGGTCTCCACGTGAAGGTGCTCGACTTCGGCATCGCCCGCCTGATGAACGAAGGCACCAAGCTCACGATGCAGGGCGCCATCGCCGGCACGCCCCGCTACATGGCGCCCGAGCAGGTCGAAGGCCGCGACGACGTCGACCACCGGGCCGACATCTACGCGGTCGGCATTCTTCTTTACGAGATGCTCACCGGGGTGCAGCCGTTCGACGGCAACACCATCACCGAGATCCTTCGCAACCAGGTCGTGCAGCCGATGCCGCGCCTGGGCGACGTCTCGCCGGATCTCGAGAACGCCGAAGTCGAAGCCGTGCTGCAGAAAGCCTGCGCCAAGAATCGCAACGAACGCTTCCCCGACATGCAGGCCTTCGCGAGCCAGATCGCCCAGGCAATGCCGACACAGGCGGGCAGGGCGGGCACCGGCGTCTGGGCCGGCATGCCGTCGCCCTCGTCCGAGCCCACCACCGCGCATGTCGCCGTCCCGGGTGCCAACGCCACCGACCCCGAGCGCGAGGCCTCGACCCTTCAGGCGACCTTCGTTCGCAGCGGCACCGAGATTCAGCACCCGCTGCCGAAAATCGGCCTGGCCACGCCCCCGCCCAAAGCGCCATCGCAGCCGAAGCTGCGCCCGCTCGAGCAGCCCAATGGGCTCTCGTTTGGCGGCATCAACCCGTCGAACTCGACCGTCGTCGCGACCGAAGGGCACGTCAGCGAGATTCGCCCACCGGCTCCGTCGCGCACGCCGATGATCGCCGCACTGGTGGCCCTCGTCGCGTTGGGCGGCGGCGCCGCCTGGTTCTTCACCCGGCCCACGGTCGACCCGAACCTGCTCGTGCCTCCGCCGGTCATCACAGAGCCCGTCGTGGAAGGGGTGAAGCCGCCCGTCGTGCCCGAAGTGAAGAACCCGTCGGGCCTCGATGAAGCCGGCATCGCCCGTAGCCGCGATGCGCTCGCCCGTGCATCGGCGCCCTTCGAAGTCGGCAACCTCGACGAGGCAGAAATCTTCCTCAAGTCGGTCGAGGCCACGACGCCGTCGCGCGCCGCTGCCGATGCGATGCAGCAGAAGATCGACACCATTCGCGAGAAGGTGAAGCGCGGGCAGGGCGCGGTCGCCGCCGGCAACTGCGACGTCGCCACCACCAACTTTCGTGAAGCGCTTCGCATCAACCCGCGCATCCAGGGCGCGCTCGACGGTTTGAACCGCTGCAAGAACGCCGCGCTGCCCACCCAGCTCGACCCTTGAATCGCCCGGCGGTCTCGCCTGGCGGCCCGCTGTCGTCCTTCTTCGCTGGCCTCACCCTCGGCGCCTTCCGTGCGCTGCCCCGTGGCGCGCGTTCTTCGGTCGCGCGCGCCATCGCACGCCTCGTCTGGCTGCTTGGCATTCGTCGCGCCGTCACGCTCGACAACCTCGCCCACGCCTTTCCAGAGAAGACCTCGGCGCAGCGGAAGGCGATTGCGCGTTCGGCCTACGAGAACATGGCGCTCGCCGCCGTCGAGTCGATCGCGTCTGACTTGATTCCCGACGCCGAGCTCGAGCGCGCCGTGCAGGCCGTCGCGGGACCCTCGTGGGCGACGCTCGAAGCGCGCCTGGTGGCCCACGCCCCCGTGCTCATCGCCTCGGCCCACTTCGGCAGCTGGGAGCTCTTCGCCGAAGTGATGGCCCGCCGGAAGTTCGCCTTCAGCGCCGTCGTCCGGCCGTTGGCCGGTGCCTTCAACGCCCGTGTCGTCGCCGCCCGCACCGCCGCCGGCGTCGAGCTGATTCTTCAACGCGGAGCGATGCGCGGAATCTTCGCCGCCCTCAAAGCCGGCCGCGCCGTCGTGCAGCTCATCGATCAGTCGCTGCCCGCCCGCCACGGCGTCTTCGTGCCCTTCTTCGGCCGCCTCGCCTCGACGACGCCATCGCTTTCACTCGCCGCGATGCGCACCGGAGCGCCCGTCTATGTCGTCCTTGCCGTTCGCGAAGGCGACGGGCTTCGCATGCAGGTCGATGGGCCCGTGCCGCTGCCCGACACCGGCGACCGCGAGGCTGATTTGACGAGCCACACCGCGCAGCTCACCGCGCTGATCGAGAAGGGCATTCGTGCCCACCCCGACCAGTGGCTCTGGCTGCACCGCCGGTGGAAGGTCCGGCCCTAGATGCTGACGCGCAGGCCGATGCCCGTCGACATCACGGGCAGCGCAATCGAGCGCACGCCCACACCCGGTACATCGACGGTGCCGCCGAACCGGAACTCACCGAGGCCATAGTTCACCGAGGCGAACACTTCGATCTGCAGGAAGCTCATCACCCGGAAGAACGCATCGGCGCGCACGATGCCCGACGGATCTGACAGGTTGACGAGGTTGTTCAACGACATCGTGATCCACGGCGCGCTCGGAAGCCCCGGCGCCAACACGAACACGGCCAGGTAGTGCTGTCCCGCGTAGAACGGCTGGAACGTGCCGTTGAGCACCGAAGGAATCAGGTAGACCGCCTTCGACGCGCCGCCCGGGTTGTAGAAGTACTCCACCCCCATCACGAGCGTCGTCGAGTCCGTGTAGTTGAAGCTGTAGGCCACGCCCGCCGTCGTCGGCACCGTCATCCCTTCGAGCCGGTACGGCTGCAAGTCTGCCGGGTTCTTCGACGCAGGCATCAGGGTCGGGTCTTCCCGGTACTGCACGAAGTCGCGCCCATCGCGGAAGGCGATTTCGGCGTAGACGTCGAAAGGCCCAATCGGCGTCGAGGCGTCGATCGCGTAGCGCGGGCGGCGACCGTTCACCCACGCGCCCGAGAAGCTCACCTCGGCTGGGCCGACCAGAATCTCGGCACGCAGCGCTCCACCCAAAGAGCCCAGGTTGCTCGCCGCCCCGTTGTTGTCCAGCAAGCCGTACCCGTAGAAATTCCAGCCCACCGATTCGATGGGCACGTGCACCTTCACCGCGTTGATGCCGAGCCGCAGGTCGAACGGCGCCAGCGGGTCGCGCTTCTGCGCGTTCAAGAAGTCACTGGGGTTCCAGATGCGGCCCACGCCCCACTTCACCTTCTGGCGGCCAATCGTGAAGTACACCTTTCGCGCAATGTCGAAGCGCAGCCACAGCTGGTCGAGCGCCACCGACGGGTTGCTGCCCGTCTGCGTCCCGATGCCCGGCACGAGAGGCGCCGCCCCCGTCGACGGCAGCGTCGGGTCGTACCGCATGCGCGCCAGGCCAAACGCCCGCACGCGATCGCTGGGCCGCGCATCGAGAAACACGTCGAGCAGCGACGGCGCCGAAAAGCCCGTCTCTTCGAACGGTTTGTTCAGCAGCACGTCGGCCTGGTACCGCATGTACAGCGTCCCGCCGATCTGCAGCGGGTCCACCGTCTGCTCGCCCGTGTCGAACTGGTTCGTGCCCGCAGGCCCCGTCAGCTGCTCGGCGTCACGCGAGTCGAGCTCCTTCGGGGCCACCGTGTCCTTGCCGAACTTCGCGTCCTCTTCCGACAGCGGCTTCGGCACACCCGGTGGCGGCAGGCCCGCGTCGACGGCCGGCTCGTCGCCGCCGAACATCGCGCCCTCGTCTCTTTCCTGGGCAACCGCGAGCGCCGGCACCGCCAGCGCGACGAGCCACCCACACTTCGCAAAGCTCATCGGCTCTTGCTCTCGAGCCAGGCCTTGGTGAACAGGTTCCCGTCCAGCTTCGTCAGGTCGACCGACTTGAACAACATCATCGTGCTGTTCTGCTTCTCGACCTCGTCGAAGATCCGGATCTCGCCCGGGAACCACACGTCGCCGCCCTTCGACTCGCTGAAAAGCTTCTGCCACTTCGGGTAGTACGCCGTGCGCAGCAGGCGGCCCGACAGCGCGAACTCCTGGCGCTTCAGGATGTTGTTCGTCGTCTTGTCGAGCCACAGCTTCACGACGGGAAACGCGACGTCGACCCCTTCTTTCGCCTTCAGCGACAGCTTGTAGACGGGGAACTTGCCCAGGTTCTCTTCGCCTTCGAACGCCGGGTCGTACTCGTCGGCCAGGCGCGATTCGTCGAAGTCCTGCCGGCGCGAGTTCGTGCCGCCAATGCGCTCGCGCTCGGTCGAACGATCCCACTTGCCGGTGTTCGGGTCGTACGACCACAGGTTCTTGTCGAGGCGCAGGTAGCCTTTGCCTTCTTCGCTCTTCGGCTTGCTGAACAGCAGCATCAGCTTGTCGTCGGTGTCGCGGCGGTAGACGAGCACCTCGCGCACGATCTCGGCTTTGTCCTTTTCCTTCTGCTCCAGGTACACGAGCGTCTTGAAGTCGCCGTTGTTGCGCTGACGGTCGTCGATGGTCTTCAGCAGCTTGACCATGTCTTCCTTGGACATGTCGGCAGCAGCAGAAGGGCCAGCAGCAGCGAGAAGCGACAGGGCCAACGCGAAGTGCAGTTTCATTTTCATTTCACCCGACGTGCGACATCGCGGTCACCGGCTTGAGCCGGGCCGCCAGGAAAGAGGGAATCACCGAGATGAGCGTGATCGCCCCCGTCAAAAACAACACGGCAAACGCCGCCCAGAACAGGGTGGGGGTCACCACCAGGTGGTCCGTCATCATCACCAGCGCCGCGCCACCCTTCAGCCCGATGTGCGCCTTCGTCAGCCCGAACGACAAGGCCAGGCCCAACAACACGCCCATCGTCGTCCCCATCAGCCCCAACAGAAATCCTTCGGTCACGAACATCACCAGCACCCGCGCCCGCTGCATTCCAATCGCCCGCAGCGTTCCGATTTCCCGCGTCCGCTCGCGAATCGAGATCCACATCACGTTCATCATCCCGACCGCGATGATCACGATCGCCACGAAGATCACGATCACCGACGCCACCGAGAACAACGTCAAAAACCACTTCACGAACGCCGTCTCGTCTTCCCAGTTCGTGACGTCCAGCTTCTGCCCCGTCCAGCTCTCGCGGTTCACCGAGTCGAACTTCATCCAGAACGGGTTCGCGTTCGGATCCATCACCAGCCACCCTTCGCGCGCGAACGCCTCGCGCAGCCGCTTCTGCACCGACGAAACCGCGTTCAAGTCCTTCAAGTAGATCAAGACGGCGCCGGTGGTGT
This sequence comes from Archangiaceae bacterium, assembly GCA_043753165.1. GTDB lineage: Bacteria > Myxococcota > Myxococcia > Myxococcales > Myxococcaceae > JAGSPQ01. The sequence goes on from JAYUXE010000675.1 coordinate 8,621, forward strand.
CTTGATTCAGCGCGTACAGCTGCCTCAGCCCCGTGTCGCTCACGAACACGTTCCACGAGCTCAGCATCCCCACGTTCTGCGCGATCGCCACCAGCGTCACGTCGATGGTGTTGTTGGTGCCCTTGAACGTAGGGGCGGAAATCGTCAGCCGGTCGCCCACCTTCACTTCTAGCTTCTTCGCCTGCTCTTCGAAGAGCATCAGCGAGTCGGGGTTCTTCAAGTCATCCAGGTTGCCCGACTTCACCACCACCACCTTCACGAACCCGGGCTCGCGCGTGATGTCGATGCCGCCGATGCCGACCTGCATCGAGCCAGTGTCGCTGACCAGCTTCGCCCAGCCGCGCCCCCGCTGCGTCATGTAGTCGAGCTCGGGCACCTCGGCCTTCACCACGTCCATCACCTTCTTGAAGTTGGTCACCACGGGGGCCGACTGGCCGGCCGTCACTTTGTAGAAGCCGCCGACATTCACGTGGCCGCTCATCAGCGTCGTGGCCGACAGAAGCAGCGTCTCGCGCATGCCGGTGTAGACGCCGGTGAGGCCGATGAGCAGGGCGGTGACGACGGCAATCGCTCCGCCGAGCACCATCGACCGGGTGCGGTGCTGAAGCAGGCTGCGAAAGGCGATCAGGAAGAGTTGGCTCATGGTGTCACTCGTCGGCCTGCATCGCGGCCAGCGGCGATACGCGCGTGGCGTTGATCGCCGGAATCAGGGTCGAGACCGTGGTCGCGATCAACACCAGCACGATCGCCACCAGCAGGTTCCAGACGTTCAGCACGGGCAGCAGCTTCGGGCCCGAGAAGAAGAAGTAAAGGTAGTCGTTGAACGCGGGGATGCCGACTTTGCCGACGATGGCGACCGCGATCGTGCCCAGCAGCATTCCCGCGGCACCGAACACGAGCCCCAGCACGACCGACTCGATCAGCACCATCAACAAGACGAAAGGCCGCTGCGCTCCGATCGCGCGCAACGTGCCGAAGACTTGAGTGCGCTGCA
>JAYUXE010000676.1:0-4240 GCA_043753165.1 Archangiaceae bacterium
GAGCCCACGCCACGCGAGCCTGAATGGATCAGCAGCCACAAATCCCCGCCGCCATCGCGGTCGAGCTCGACGAAGTGGTTGCCTCCGCCCAACGTGCCCAGATGCCTCGGCGCCAGCCGTTCGATCGCGCGCTGCAGCGCATGCGTTGCGCATCGCCGACCGGGCGGAATCACGTCACCGAGCTCAGCGAGAAGCCGTTCGAGATCTCGCCGCGACCACGACGCCGCTGGAAAGTCGAACCGCGTCGCGCTCATCCCGCAGCCCAGATCACCGCCGAGCGCCGCTGGCACGATCGTGTGCTCGGTCGCGAACACCGAGCCCACCGCCACGCCATGGGCGACGTGCAGATCCGGCATTGCGGCGATGTGCTCCACCACCCCAGGGCTGCGCGGCCAGCGCCTCCAGCTGCGCGCGCGCCCCGGGTGGGGCCCGCAACAACCCGACACCCTCGACTGCGGGATCGGTTGCGTGGTCACGGATGATCGACTGCAACTCGCGACGCTGACGGACGTCGCGATGCCGCCTGACACGCGCAGGAACTTGCGCAGGCCTCAGAGGGAAACACCGGCGATTGACCGAGGCACGCACGGTGCTATGCGACCCCAACCGTGAACCGCGCTGTCGCCGCTTCCCTGCTGATTCTTTCCGGCTGCGGCATCGACTTCGACGTCAACGAACGCGCGTGGAACCAGGACTTCGGCGTCGATGGCCTGATCGACATCTACCAGCCGCGCAGCAAGGCCCCGAAGCGGCCGGCGGTGGTGTTGATGCATTTCGGCGGGTGGACGGGCGGCGACAAGTCGGGCCTCGACGCGCAGGCAGCACGTCTCGCGCGCGCGGGCTTCGTGGTGGGAAACACGAACTACCGGTTGGCTCCGAAGGCGCGGTTCCCGGCGCCTGCGCAAGACGGGCTCTGTGCGATCGCGTTTCTGCGCGCCAACGCGACGGCCCTGAACATCGACCCCACGCGAATCGGGCTCCTCGGCTATTCCGCGGGCGCCAACCTGTCCGAGATGGTCGGCCTCCCCGGAGCGATTCCCCAGGGCACCTGCGCCCACGGCTTCACTGGCGGCCCACAAGCTGTCATCGCCGGAGCCGGCCCCGTCGATCTCCTCGACCTGTCACCCATCGGCGACCCCGCGCTCATCGATCTCATCGGCGCCACGAAGGCAGAAGCCCCCGAGAAATACCGCGCCGCGTCGCCGCTTCGAAACGTCGTCGCCGGCGCGCCGCCCTACCTGCTCGTTCATGGCACCGGCGACCTGTACGTGCCGTCGGGTCAGGCCGTCGCGTTTCGCGATGCGATGGTCGCGGCGGGCAACGACGCGCAGCTCGTGCTGCTCGAAGGCTCGGGCCACCAGTTCAACCCCGGCGCCGAACCCGGAGCAGGCAACTATGGCGACCTCGCCATCGACAGCCCCGAAGCCTGGCCGGTGATCATCGACTTTCTTCACCGCACGCTCGGAGTCCCGCCTCCGTGAGCCTGCCCCTGTTCTGCCTGCTCGCGCTCACTGCCCAGACGCCGCAGAACAGCGTCTCCGTTGAAGTGCCCGGGCTCTTCTGGAAGGGCTTCGAAGCGGTCGGTGAACGCAAAGTGCATTCGAACGTCAGCGTTCTTCTCGCGCTCGGCGGCCGATTCGCGGGACACGGTGATTTCGACAGCTACACGCTGGGCCTCGGCGTCGGCGTTCGGTACTGGTTCAACCGTTTTCAGCTGCTGTCGGATTTGGGCGGGCCGGTGATTGGGCTGCGACTTGATGGCGCGTGGACGAAGATCGCCGCCCGCAAGACGGGTTCCGGGCTCGACACAGGCAGCGCGGTGACCAGCCTCCGGTTCGGATATCGGTTCGTCATCTTGCGGCGCGTCGAGATCACTCCCGAGGCAGGGCTCGCGTTCACGATGGGGTTCGATCGCGTGCCGTGGCTCGTCGTCTCGCCGCGCGTCGGTGGCGTGCTCGGACTCACGGCCGGCGTCGTCTTCTAGTCGGCGAACAGCCGCTTCATGTACCGCTCGCGGTTCAGCAGGAAGTCTCGCGTCAGCGCGAAGTGCTCGGTCTCTTCGTACTGCACCTTCGCCAGCCCTTCTGGCGTCAGCGAGAAGATCGTCGAGTCCGGGTACGCGAGGATGATCGGCGAGTGCGTCGCGATCACGAACTGGCTTCCTTCCAACCGCGCCAGCCGATCGATCGCCACCAGCAGCGCGAGCTGCCGCTGCGGGGACAACGCCGCCTCCGGCTCGTCCAGGATGTACACACCCTTCGGCCCGAACCGGTTGTTCACCAGCGCCATGAAGGACTCGCCGTGCGACTGCTCGTGCAGGGATTTCCCGCCGTAGGAGCCGATGATCGGAGGCCCGCGTCCAGGCTCTTTGTCGAGCGCCTCGATCTGCGTCGCAACGTTGAAGAAGCTCTCGGCCCGCAGAAAGAAGCCGGTCTTCGGGCGCTTGACGCCGCGCGACAGGCGCATCGCCTTGTGAAGCGCGGACTCTGACGACCGCGTGGAGAACGAGAAGTTCGTCGTCCCGCCTTCCGCGTTAAAGCCCGCGGCAACCGCGATCCCCTCGATCAGCGTCGACTTCCCACTTCCGTTCTCGCCGACGAAGAACGTGACGCGCGGATGAAACTCGAGCGTCTCGAGATTGCGGATCGCGGGGATCGAAAACGGATACCCGTCGAAACTCTCGACGCGATCGCGCACGAGGCTGATCGACCGCAGGAATGCGTCGAGGCCCGCCACCTCAGTTGCAGCCGACGCGTGTGTCGTTGAGCGCGAGGTCGTCGAACCACGTCACCAGCGCGATGTTCGGCACCTGGTAGAAAATGTTCCCCACCGCGACGGACGTGAACGTCTTCAACCGCGCTGCGGTCTTGTTGGTGAACCCGATTGACGGGATCTCCGTGCTGTCGAGGAAGAACTGGTAGCTGTTGTTCGTGACGTCGACGCGCCACTCCGCGCAGTGCCACTTGTCGTCGAACTTGTAGTCGTACGCCGAGCCGTTGCAGCACGAGTCGTCGGGCAGGTTGTAGATGTACTGAAGCTTGCCCGAAGGATCCTGCACCGTGTCGACGACGCGCGACTCATTGCCGGCCTCGCGCAGCGCAACAAAAGTCACGTGGTAGTAGGTGTTCGGCTTCGGCGCAGGCGTCTGCACCTTGAAGAAGATGCGGCCCCAGTGCGTGCCGCCGACGGCTCCGAGAGACGCGATGCTCTTCTGCACGCGCGGCTGGCCGTCGTCATTGGACTCGCTCTTCAGCGCTTTGGTGCCCGAGCGGAACTGATCGGTCGCGAGGCCCACCGTTCCAGCTCCGTAGCCGGGCAGCGCAGTCCACCCGGTCGGCGCAGATCCCACCGTCCCCGTCTCGAAGTCTTCGCACAACTTGTACGTCGAGCCCGCGCACGACTTCGGCCCTCCGCCACCCGTGCCGCTGCCACCGCCCGTTCCTGATCCGCCGCCCGTCGCCGAGCCACCGCCGCTTCCTCCGCCGGTGCCGACGCCTCCACCGGCTCCGCCGCCCGTCGCTGCCCCACCCCCCGAGCCCCCGGCTCCGCCTCCCTTCGCCGCGCCTCCGCCTGAACCGCCCGCGCCTCCGCCGGTCGACGCCACGCCACCGCCCGCACCTCCACCGGTTCCCGTGCTCGAGCTCCCGCAGCCTACGGACACCACCGCAACCAGGACGATCAGTCGGCACATAGGGGCCGACTATCGCCCAGAAAATGCCCGCAGAAATGCCGAGAAACGTAAGCGGCGCTGACGATGAGCCAGAAATACGCCGCGAAGGCGACTCCGATAATCGTTACATGAATTACAAAATCCGCCCTGGTGACACCCTCAGCGCCCTCGCCCACCGCTTCCACACCTCCGTCGGCGCGCTCGCCCGCGCGAACAACATCAAGAACGTCAACCTCATCTATTCCGGAGCGAACCTCCGCATCGGCGACGGCTTCGACCACGGCGGAAAAGCCCCGGGCAAGAAGCCGCACGGCACGGGCTCCACCGGTGGTTCCAGCGGCCCGTCGATCGTCGGCGGCTCGATTCACGCGACCGACGCGATGCGCCGCCTCGCCGCCGCCGGGCGCCAGGCCGCGCTGGGCATGGGCGGAACCCACAGCCAGGGACTCTGCGCGACGGGCGTCAGCCGCGCGATCGTGAACGCGATGGGCATCAAGGTCTGGGGCAACGGCAACCAGATCGACGACAACCTGCCGAAGAACAAGTTCAAGCAGGTCAACATCTCCCTCG
>JAYUXE010000677.1:0-1682 GCA_043753165.1 Archangiaceae bacterium
AAAGCCGGCGCACCGCGGGCCTGCTGCCATTGGTATTCGGCGAAGAGGTCGACCTGCGGTCGCCAGTGAAGGTCATCCAACGGCGAGACCCCGCCGTCGGGCGTCTGGTTGAGCGCGGCCGCCAGCAGCAGCGAGGCAAAAATCATGGGGCGTCTCCGAACAGCAGCTTCACGTCGGTGCCAGGCCGCGTCTGCGGCGTCGCGGGTGTCCCGAGCGTCGGGCCCCGCTGCTGCAACGCGGCGGCAAAGAGCGCGTGGTCTGCGGCGATCTGCGCGCCACGCGTCACTGCAAAGTCTGCCTGCTCGTCCGCAAAGGCGGCCGGGTCGCGCGCGATCTCCGCGGCGATCGCCGAAGCCGACGCGTGGTGCATGCGCGCCAGCAAGCGACCGAGCACCTGAGCCAGGCGTTGGAGCTCGACCTGCGAGCCGCGGTCACCTTCCCAACGGTTGATGCGAATACCCTTGAAGGCCTCGCTCTCGGTTCGCACCACCACCGGAAGGCCGAGCCACTGCGCGCCGAAGAAGATCGCGTCTGCGTCCGGCCGCGCCCAGACCTGATGGGCTCCGGCTTCCACGCGCTCCGCGGCGTCACGCGCCGTGAGCGCCGGCCCGTACCACCCCGCGAGAGGCGAGACGGTGAGCTCTTTGACCTCGACGATCACGTCATCGTCCGCTGAGTCCGTGGCGCCGCTGAGCAGCACATCGACCCGCACCCGCGGAAAGCTCGCGATTCCAGAACCGTAGACGCGCACCGCGTCGATGACCGTGCCCTGACCTGCGCGATCGACCAGTGCCGGCAATGCGGCCAGCGCCACCGGTGGAAGTCCTGCGAGCCCGTCGGCCTGCCCTCGCTTGAATCGTCTTGCACCGTCTCGAAGCTCGGTGAGCTGATTGAGCTCCGCCCGTGAAGTGAAGTCCCGGGCCGACCGGCGGAAGAGATCGGCGAGGACGGTTGAGTCGCCGGCATCGGTGAGCCGCAGGGGGACGCCTGCAGAGGTGATCGCTTCGGCGTACGCCTGCGCCGACGCGCGCCCGATCGAACGAACGTCGATGCCGGGGTTGGCCATCGCGGCTGCGACCGCGAGCCCTGCGACGAGGCGGCGCACTTCGAAGAGCCACGGCACCCGGTCGGTCGCGTCGAGATCGTTGGGCTCGAGTGCCGCGGTGCCGTCACGCGCGATGAGAATTCCAAAGTTCTCGGGATGCGGGTCCGCCACACCGGTGACCAGCGCGCTGGCGTCGAAAGCAGACGCAGAGGTGACTGCGCGCTCCCAGTCGTGGCGTTCCACCGCCATCGAGCCGCGGAAGTAGGCAAACGGTGTGGCGGCCATCTGTTCGTACTTGCCAGCGGTCAGGCCCGGCCGCGTTTCCAGAATGACCGCGTCTGCACGCGTGATGACCCCGACGATCTCGGCGTCCCGGCCCTGCGTCGCCGCGGCGCAGCCTGCCAAGGACGCCATGACGATGCATGCCCGCGCTTTCACGAGGGGGGCCTTAGGCTGGGGCCGGCCCGCCTTTCGGCAACAGTCTGGTCACGGACCAGATGTCATCTGTTTGTGACGTCGCTCTGGCTCTGGGGGGCAGTAAAGGACGGGACATGATCTTCCAGCTCCGCCGTGCCGTCTGTCTTGCTGCCCTCATCACCCTCGCTGCCTGTGGAGGCGGAACGGGCACGGGCACGGG
>JAYUXE010000678.1:0-1680 GCA_043753165.1 Archangiaceae bacterium
AAACTGGGAATGCTCGACTTCGAGCGCGCCGCGAAGGTGTCGGGCAGCCGGTTCGCGTTCTTGAAGGGCGGCCTCGCGCGAATGGAAAGGGCGCTGATCTCGTTCATGATCGATCAGCACACGGCGCGCGGCTACGAAGAGATGCTTCCGCCGTACCTCGTCAACCGCGGCTCGATGATGGGCACGGGCCAGCTGCCGAAGTTCGAGCACGACGCGTTCAAGACGGCCGGCGAACAAGAGCTCTTCCTGATTCCGACTGCCGAAGTTCCGGTGACGAACTACCACCAGGACGAGATCCTCGAAGCCGAAGAGCTGCCGAAGAAGTACTGCGCGTTCTCGCCCTGCTTCCGCGCCGAAGCCGGAGCGGCCGGCAAGGACACGCGCGGCCTCATTCGCATGCACCAGTTCCACAAGGTCGAGCTGGTGATGTTCAGCAAGCCCGAAGATTCGCTGAAGCACCTCGAGACGCTGGTCGCCGATGCAGCGTCAATTCTCGAGAAGCTCGGCCTTCACCACCGGGTCACCCTGCTGTGCACCGCCGACATGGGGTTTGCCTCGCAGAAGACGTACGACCTCGAGGTGTGGCTGCCGGGCCAGCAGGCGTTTCGCGAAATCTCGAGCTGTTCGAACTTCGGCGACTTTCAGGCCCGCCGCGCCAAGATCCGCTGGCGCCCCGCGAAGGGCGACAAGCCTCAAATTCTTCACACGCTCAACGGCTCGGGCCTCGCAGTCGGCCGCACGCTGGTCGCCATTCTCGAGAACTACCAACGGGAAGACGGCACGGTCGCGATTCCCCCTGCCCTGCAGCCGTACATGGGAGGCCTCACCGAGCTCAAGCCGTGAGAACGGCCGCCGCGCTGCTGCTGATCGCAGGCTGTGGCGGTGCGCAGTCAGGCGGCTTGAAGATTGCGGTCAGCTACACCGGGCCGAAGGACGCCTGTCTCGTGCTGCGCGTCGCCCCTTTGTCGAGGCCTTCGAAGGTCGAAGAAAGGCGGTTCGACAAGCTGGGCTCGAGCCGCACCGTCGGCGTCATTCCCTCGGTCGAGGACGGCGACGCGATGACGGTCGAGCTTTCGGTGCATGAGCGCGGCTGTGGTGGAAAGCAGGTGTGGCGCAAGGTGCTGCCCGCGACGGCAGCCCGGCCCGCGGCGCTGCTCGAGGCCACCATCGTGGTGCGCGATGCCGACGGCGACACGTACGCCGACGCAATTGGCCCCTTCGTCAACGGGCAGGAAGCGGGCAGCGACTGCGACGACAGCGCGAACGCCGTGCACCCGGGCGTGGAAGAGAAGTGCAACGGGCTCGACGACGACTGCAACGGCGTGCGCGACGACGGCCTGCCACCCACCTTCTTCTTTGCCGACAGCGACCACGACGGCTTCGGCGACAACCGCGTCGACGCAGGCCAGACGGCGTGCGTGTTGCCGCCGGGCTTCGCTCTCGACGCGGGCGACTGCGACGACACGCGTGACTTCGTTCACCCGGGCGCGCCCGATGTCTGCGACGGCCTCGACGACGACTGCGACGCGACGGCGGACGAAGGCTTCTTCGTGGGCGCCGCGTGCGACGCGGGCTCGACCTGCAGCGGCGCGCTGCAGTGCACCGACGCGGGCACGTCGGCCTGCAATTCGACGATGCCGCTGCTCGGCTGGTATCCGGACGATGACGGCGATGGGCACG
>JAYUXE010000679.1:0-4232 GCA_043753165.1 Archangiaceae bacterium
ACTGGCGCACGCGTCGCTTCCGCCGGCCACGGCAGCGCTGGCTCGACGTACGTCGCCACTGGGGTCTTCGCCGCGAACACCGAGTTGGGAGAAGCACCGGCGAGCGGACCCATCGCTCCATCGGCGGCCTGGGTGCCGTTGGGAAAATCCTTCGCGAGCAGTCGCAGCTTCAACATCGAACGCATCAACGAAAACCGGAACTCGTCGCGAAGCTTCGGTGGCACGGCGACCGCTCCGGTCGAACGCGCCATGCGCGGCACCATCCACCCGATGAATCGCGAGTCGAGAGGCAGAGACACCTGCTGGCCCGCGACCTTCAGCTGCAGCGCAGCCGCCGCCGACAGCGCCGCGTTCGTCGCCCGCTGCCCAAAGCAGGCCTCGCTGTTCACCACCACCGACTTCAACCCCATCGCGGCGGTGCCCATCGCGCCGTGCTGCTGACCCGCCGCCAGGTACACCTCACGCAGGCCCGACGCCGCGCACGACATCAGCTGTGTCGCCTGGTGCGCAAACGGCCCGGTGCCGCCCAGCGCAGTGGGCAGCTGCCCCAGATAATCGTCGCCGAGCCCGTTGTGCAGCGCGCCCTCGTGCATGTACTGCACGGTGTCCTGCGGCGAGCACAGCGCATCATTCACGTCGTAGCTCGTCCACTCGGGCAGCCGCTGCAGCACGCCACGCGAGCCGTGAATCAAACCGGCAATCAACGAGACGAGCACCGCGCGGTCGCGGCCTTCTTCGGCGCCACCCGGAAAATCCGTCAGCTCGGGCGAGCCCCACCGCGCCCACATGTGCCCGGTGCTCCACGCATCCTGCAGGTAGTGCTGGCCCACCGCTTCGAGCGCCAGGGCTTCGAGCTCGCACTGCTTCAGAAAGACGGTGAACCGCGACGCCTGCGTGCCGAGCTTCGTCTGCAGCGCCGCGCAGTCACCCGCCCGAGCCAGCGCAAGCGAGTGGTAGTGCGCGTAGAAGCCCCTTGCCTGCGGCAGGAAGTGGTTCGAGTTGACGGGCCCCATGTGCGTCGTGAAGTCGTGACACGCAGTCGCATCGCCGCCGCCCACCAGCGGGCACGTCTCGTTGCCCATCGCCCAGTCCCACAGCGAGTACGAAAAGTCGGGCAGCTGCGCGAGCTCACCCACCGACAGGTATCGCGTCAGGTTGCGCTTCGCCGCCGCGAAAGGAACGGGAATGTACGAGCCGCCGACGGAAGTCTTCGTGTCCGAGGTGAACGTCTCGAGCGCGACCGTGTCGGTCACCGCGGCTGGAATTCCCGCGGCCTCTCGCGCGCGCTCGAACAGCACCCGGTGCTCATCCAGCGGGCCGACCCAGCGATGCCGCGCCGTGTTCGGACCCGACGATGGATTGCACGGCACCGGCGCCGTCAGCTGCGCCGGATTCTTCGAAGGGTCCGCGTATTGAAAGCACACCGACTCGTACGCAAACGCGGGGGCCGAAATCAGCAACAGGGCGATCGCTCTCATCTACTTGCCCTCGAGAGCGGGCGACACGCCTGGGAAACACCGGTGTTTCTCGAAGAAGACGTCGTCGAGCGCCGCCGCAGGATCCATCGACTTGCGCGCGTCGACGAAGTCCTCCTGACACTGCGCCGGGCAGCACGGAATCAGCTCAGAAGCCCACGGCGTCTCGGTCTTGCACGTCGCCACGCTGCGCACGCACTCGTCCAGCGACCTTTCATTCGGCGCGTAGCAGTACGAGACCAGGTCCACGCAATCACCCATCGACGTCAGCGGATCGCGCACGGTGGGGTCGAGCTCGAGCTGGGCCTGCGAGAGGTTCATCAGCTGGTAGTTGCCGTTCGCCAGCTTCGGCAGCGGCAACGTCAGGCCATCGACGATGGGCAGCGGAGGCACCGCGATTTTCGGCAGCGACACGTCGCAGCCCGCCAGCAACAGCACGCACCCAGCTCGGATCCAGTTCATGGGCCGGCCAGCATCGCACGGGATGCGCCACCGCAAGCCCCCGCCAACTCGGCACATTTCCCGTCTGCGGTGCGCAGGTCCAGGCGCAGCACGGCACAGATGTCAGGGGGCCCGTGTTAGGTCGGCGGCGTGCTTCGCATCGTCCACCTCTCGGATCTGCACCTCGGCGCGAACGACGCGCTGCAGCGGCCGCTGTTCGCCTCGCTGGTTCAGGCGCTGCGCGGCTTCAAGGCGGACCTCGTCGTCTTCACGGGCGACATCTTCGACAGCGCGAAGCTGGGCATGGCCGAGGTCGAACGCTTCGCGATGCTGCTGCGCGACATCGACGCGCAGGTCGGGCCGAACGCGCCGACCGTGATTCTTCCGGGCAACCACGACCGCCGTGAGTCGGGAATCCTCGCCCCGGTGAACACGACGTTGTTCGCGCAGCTCGCCGAACGCATGAAGCCATTTCCGAACGTGCAGGTGTTCGGCAACACGCCCCCGTTTCTCGCGCAGGTCGTGCCGCTGCCCGGCTTCCCCGCGCACGTCGTCGCTTACGACTCGACGTGGCTGCCGCGCGGCCTCTTCTCTGCGGGCGGAGTGCTTCGGCAAGAAGACCTGCTGCAGGCGGCCGAACGGATGCTCGATGGCGCCGACGACAGGCCGCTGCTGTTCCTCGTTCACCACCATCTGGTGCCGACCCCCATCACCGACGTCGGCGAGATTGTCGTCGAAGGCAGAGGGCCACTGGTCGGTTTGCTCGTGAAGCACGTGCTGCCGCGCATCGTCTCGAACGCCGATCGCGAAGAGCTGACGATGACGGCATTGGGCGCTGGCTCCGCGCTGACCACCCTTCACACGCTCGGCCGCGCGGTGATGGTGCTGCACGGCCACAAGCACTACCCGACTGCGCGGTTGATGAAAGGCACCGCAGACGGGGAGGGCGACGTGATGATTCTCGCCGCGGGCAGCTGCGGCACCAGCGAGCTGTGGGAGCCGTCGACGTACGCGGAAGCGCCGCGCCTCTGGCCGAGCTTCAACGTCCTCGAGCTCGAAGGCACCACGCTGCGCGCGCAGAGCGTCGCGTTTCCTCCCGAGGTGAATGCAGACGTCTGGCGTCACGCCCCGCGCGTGAATCGCCGGCCCCTGATTGCCGTGAAGCGCGAGGGGCGCCGGTGGGAGCTCGACGCGCACGTCGCCGAGCCGCGTGCGTTCGATTCGTCGCTGACGCTCAACGCCGCCGCGTTCACGCTGGTGAAGAGCACCCGGTTTCTCGATCGCTTCGACGTCGAGACCACCCGCGTCGTCGAGCGCGCCCCGGCCTCGCGGCTCACCGCCTACCACGAGGTCATCGATGGTCCGCCGCGCGCGCAGGTTCGCGGGCTTCAGCTGGATGACCGGCCTGCGCCAGACCAGGACACGCCAGCGCAGCTGCCGCTGCCGCTGAACGGCACCGCCCGCTACACGCTCACCGGCGGCGTCTGCACCACGGTCGAGGCAGCGTCGCGCGCGTACGACGAAGCCGGCTGCGCATTCGAGTGGGTCGGCTTGTTGAACCGCTACCGGTCTGACCTCGCGCGCGTCGAAGTCTCGATGGCCCCCGTCGACGTCGCGAAGCAGCGGCCGTTCGCCAGCGTCACCGACCTCACCACCGGCCGCGAGCGTGCGGTGGAATTGCAGCGCGACGACGCGGCCCGACGCTACTGGTTCGAAGTGAAACAGTGTCCCGCACACACGATGCTTCGCATCTACTGGCCGCTCCAGTCGCACGACTGAGCCCTAAGCCAGCGGCAGCGCGAGACGGAACGTCGTCTTCCCCGGCACGGACTCGAGCGTCAGCGTGCCGCGGTGGGCCTCGACCATCTTGCGGGCCAGCGGCAGCCCGAGCCCCGTGCCCTTCTCGCGCGTGGTGAAGAACGGCTCGAAGATGCGCGCCTGCAGCTCGCCCGCGATGCCGCCGCCTTCGTCGCAGACCTCGACCACGTACTGCCCGTTCTCGCTGCGGCCCGTGAGCTTCACCGTCTTTCCTTCTGGCGACGCCTGCACCGCGTTCTTCACCAGGTTCACCAGCGCCGAAGTGAGCAGGTTGAAGTCGCCCTCGAGCGTCGCGTCCGCCGCCTGCAGCTGCAGCGTCACCGTCTTCTGCCGCGCGTCGCCCGTCAGCACGTCGACCGCGGTCTGCAGCCAGCCCGACGCCGCGAACGGGCTCCTCGCCATCTTCTGCTCGCGCGCGAACGCCAGGAAGTCGTCGACGATGCGCTTCAGGTAGTCGAGCTCACGGATGATGCGCGTTGTGTGCTCGAGCGCTTCGGT
>JAYUXE010000680.1:0-1674 GCA_043753165.1 Archangiaceae bacterium
TCGCGCGTGCAGAAGTCGGCCGACGGCAGCCTGTCGATCGACGCCGTGCACATGTCGGGGGCCGGCATGGCGCACACGCACCCCGGCGGCGAGTTCGACCTCTGCTTCGCCGTCTCGGGCAGCCCCACGTTCGACGGCCAGCCCGAAGGGTGGACGGTGTACGCCCCCGGCTCGTGGCACGTGCCGACGGTGCAGGGCGGGGTGATGGACATCCTCTATTTCCTGCCCGCCGGAGCGATGAAGTTCGGCCCCCAGCCCGACGGCACCACCGCGGTCGGGCTCCAGAAGAAATAACGGAACCCTTTCGCTGGCCAGTCGTGAGACCTCGTCATCAAGCCCGAGCTCGACAGAATGACGGTCGAACGGCTGCGGCGCGGCGATCGCGGCGCGCAGGACGCGTTTCTGCGCCGGTACGCCTCGGTGATGCACGCCTTCGTTCGCCGGGCCGGGCCCCGAGATGCCGACCCCGATGACCTCACGCAAGAGCTGCTCGAGAAGTTGTTGGGCGTCGTCGCGCGCTTCGACTTCGACGGGCCGGCGATTCTCACCACGTGGGTCTTCACCGTCGCCCACCGTTGGTTGTTGGACGAGAAGAAGCGTAGGCATCTGCAGCTCGCCACCATGGACGAGGGCGCGGACATTGCGGATCCCCGAGAAGGCGCCGAGGCCTCCGTGCACCAGCGGCAGCTGGACGCGGCGCTCGAACGGGCGTTGACGTCGTTGCCGGAAGCGCAGCGCCGCGTCTTCGTGCTGACCCAGGTGCACGGCCAGCCCCTCGAAGCCGTGGCAGAGGTGGAAGGGGTGCCCATCGGTACCTTGAAATCGCGCCTGCACCGGGCGCGCGCGGCCCTCGCGGTGACGCTGCAGCCGGTGCTGACGGACTTAAGACCCCAGAGGGCAGGTGAGTCATGAGTGAATCGTACGAGCAGCTCTCGCGGTACCGCGCCGGTGAGCTGACCCCCGAGGCGATGCGCGCGCTCGAGGCGCAGCCCGGGTTTGCCGAAAGGCTTCAGGACCTGAAGTCGCTGGACGCGGCGGTCGTGGCGCTGCGGGTCGATGACCTGCCCGACGAAAAGCTCGCCACGCTGATGGCAAAGGTGAAGCGGCCCGAGCCGGTTGCCGCCAGGCGTCCGCGCCTCGAGCTTCGGGTCGGCTTCGCGGCGGCAGCGGTCGTGGTCGCGTTGTTGGGGTGGACGTTCTTCGGGCCGGCGCCCGAGCCGTGGGTCGTCGTGCCGAGTGGAGACGTGCGGGTCGATGGCCTGCAGCTGTCGGCGCCTGCGACCCAGAACGGCGCATGGAACCTGGTCGTTGCGGACGATGCGTCGGCGCAGCTCGCGGGCTTGAACGCGGCGGTCTTCGTGCCGGGCGGAGCGACGCTGAGCCACGGCCGCACGTTGTCCCTTCACCGCGGCACCGTGCTCGTTCGTGCAGAGGACCTCACCGTCGGTTCGGTGACGGTGAATGGCATTTCGGTGCTGACGATGGAACCTGCGGCCGAGGTCGCTCGTGTGACCGAGCTCCTGAGCACCACCCCATCTGGAGCGCTGATGAAGAACCAATGGCTGAAGCTGTCGACCGTCGCTGCCTCTGCTGCCGCCGTGGGCATCGGCCTCACGCTGTTCGTTCTCGATGGTCACGCGAGCGTGCGGCCAGGCGAGGGCGGCGCAGTCATCG
>JAYUXE010000681.1:0-1673 GCA_043753165.1 Archangiaceae bacterium
CAACTACTCAATGGAGAAACCGTGCAACTCGAGTCCCTGAAGATGTTCTGCGATGTGGTCGAGACGGGGTCGTTCTCACGCGCGGCGCAGCTCAACCACGTCACCCAGTCGGCGGTGAGCCAGCAGATCCGCGCGCTCGAGAATCGGTACGAGCAGCGGTTGTTGTCGCGCAGCGCAAGGCAGGTGACGCCGACTCCAGCGGGCGAAAGGCTCTTCCGGGGCTGCAAAGAAATTCTGACGCGCTTCGGCGAGGTCGAGTCGGAGATTCGCGAGCAGGCGTCCGAGGTGTCGGGCGCGACGACGGTGAGCACCATCTACTCGGTGGGTCTGCACGAGCTGCAGAACATCCAGCGTGAGCTCTTGAAGACCCACCCGAAGGTGAACCTGCGGCTCAACTACCGAAGGTCCGACCAGGTGTACGACGACGTGATTCTCGGCGCGGCCGACCTGGGCCTCGTCGCGTACCCGCTGGCGCGCGCGGGCGTCGACGTGATTCCGTTTCGGGAAGACCGCCTGGTCGTCGTGATGCCGCCGAATCACGCGCTGGCGTCGAAGGCGAAGGTGACGATGGCGTCGATCGCCACGCTGCCCTTCATCGGGTTCGATCGCGAAGCGCCCACGCGCAAGGGCATCGACCGCATGTTCCGCGACAAGGGTCTCGATCTGCACCCGACGATGGAAATGGACAACGTCGAGACCATCAAGCGCGCGGTCGAGCTCGGCCTCGGTGTCTCCGTCTTGCCCGTGCCGACCGTGCAGCACGAGCTGTCGAACGGAACGCTGGTCGCCAAGCCATTCGCCGAAGGCGTGTACACCCGGCCCATCGGCATCCTGGTGCGCAAGGGCAAGTACCTCGCGCGCTCGTCCCAGGCGGTGCTCGACGCGTTCAAGCTCGCCTCGAAGGACGAGTAGGCCTCACGGGTCGACGGGCTCGGACGCGCGGTCGCGCTTCTTGAGCTCCTGCTCGAGCAGCATCTTGTAGAGCTTCAGCAGGGTGCGGTCGGCGTCACTGAGCTCGCCGCCCGCGTCGCACGCGCACGAGATTCGCCGGGTCAGCGCGTCTTCGGCGAACGCGCACGTGCCGGGGCACTGCTGCAGCGGCCCATCTTCGTACATCGAGAACGTGGCGCCTTTCGCCGCGGCGAACGCTGCCGCGCATTCGGGCATCGACTCGCTCATCCGCGCCCACGGGAAGACGAAATGCGCGCTGGCCCCGCGGTCGGACGCTCCGAAGCTGAACCCGATGCGGCATGGCGGCAGCGCGTCGGCCGTGACGTCGAGGTACAGCCGCCCGCCCGATGGAAGCGACCGCCACAACGTCACCGCCGCCTCGAGCCCCTGCGGCGTGCCGTTCGCGTGCAGCTGGTAGCAACCTTCTTCATCCGTCGTGGGGCCACGCACGCAGCGCTGCACCGCGCCCGATTCCAGCACCCGCGGCCTTTCGAGCCACAGCACCCCCGCCTGCACGTCGATGACGCTGTCGAACCGGCCCCAGACATCACCGCCCAACACGCCGGCCGACCCCTTCCCCTTCCAGGCCGGGTCGAGCCGCAGCGCATGTGACGCGACGCCGAAGCCGGGCGACAGCTCGAGCCCATCGGTCGCCACCACATCGGTCACCACCAGCGACGGCGGCAGCTTGATTCCTTCCGGCACCGGCAAGCCGTCGAAGA
>JAYUXE010000682.1:0-19902 GCA_043753165.1 Archangiaceae bacterium
GCCGAGCGCGCCTCACAGCCGCGCAGCAGCAGCGCATCATTTCCCTCGCGCCCTGCGACGAGCTTCGCCACTTCGGCGTTGCGCCCCGCATCGAGCATCAGGTCGGCCCAGACGCCACGCGTGTAGTCGTCGGTCGAATCCAGCTGCAGCACCTGCGCGAACGCCGCTTCCGCCTCTTTCGTCTCGCCCGCCCACCCATGCAGCTCGCCCGCGACCGACAGGGCCCACGCCTTCATCGCCTGGGGCGTCGCCGCCGTCAGCGCCACTTCGACCTCTTTCGCCGCCGCCGCCGCCTCACCTTTCAAACCCTTCAGCGGAGCGCGGCACACCACGGCCACCAATCCATTCAGCGCCGCGCAGCTCTTCTCTGCCTCGACGTAGTCACCCATGACCATCGCCACCGTCGCGCGCGTCAGCCACGCCTGGCCATCGTCCGGGTTCGCCGCCACCAGCGCATCGAGGTCGACGCGCGCTCCCGAAAAATCGTGAAGGCTCTGCTTGATGGTCGCGCGCAACAGCCGCACCGCCGGCGGAGCGTCCAGCACTTCCCACCACGGCGCCAACGCCGCCTGCGCCCGCCCAATCAACCGCACGTCATTGCCTTCCGCCCGCGCCGCATCGACGTAGCCGCGCGCCAAAGCGACCGCCGCATCGACATCGTCGGGCTTCGAGGCCAACGCCGCCCGCGCGGCTGCGCGCGCTTTTCGAGCGGCGCCTCCTGCCGGAACCTTCTCGACCACCGTGTCGGGCGAAGCGGGGATGAACGGCCCTTCGGCCGCGTGACGCGGAGCGAGCACCACGGCCACCAGCGCGAGAAACGTCCCGACCAGCACCCAGCGCGTTCGGCTCACGTGTCTTTCGGCAGGGCGCGCAGAATCGCTTTTCCGTCTTTGATGACGACCTTGAACTCGACGCTCTTCGCGTTGTGCGCCTTCATCAGCTCGGGCACCTGCTTCCGCAGCGTCTGCGACAAGCCGTCCAGCGAGATTTTCGAGACGTCTTCGTTGCAGCGCCTCTTCGCCATCACGTACGCGTCATAGATGGCCTTCATCTTTTGATCCGACAGCTGCCCTGCCACCGCGGCGGCAGGAGCCGGAGCCGCCTTCTTCACCACCGGTGCCAGCGGCACGGCGTCGGGCTTCTTCTCTTCCTCGACCTTCTTCTCAGGCGGCTTCGTCTTCTCTTTCTCTTTGTTCCGGAAGTTCAGCTTGAAGAGGTCGCGCTTGTACGTGCCGGCCTCGATTTCCTGCAGGGTGCGCATCCACAGCCGTTCGTAGGTGAGCAGCTTCGACGTGACGGACTCGACGCGGAACTTGGTCGCGGTCTGCCGGACGAACGTGTTGCGGAGGCTGTTCACCCGCTTCTTCAGCGCGTTGTGCTCGACCGTGGGCGGTTTGCGGTCGACGCCGAGAAAGTACTGCTCGTACTTCGCGCGCAGCGCCGCAATCTCACCCTCGAGCTCGGTGCAAAGGGCATCGACCTGCCCCGCATCGCCCAGCGTTTTTCTCTGCTCGGTCGGCTCAGGCACGGAAGGCCTTGGACCTTACCCCAGCGCGAGCGCGTTCAGATCCACCGTCGGCTGTGCCTTCAACGCCCGGCCTCTGGTCACCAGAATCGTGACCCCGAGCGCGAACATGCACATCGAGATGAACTGAGACGTCGAGACGTTGTACCAGGCCTCGAGCGGCACGCCGGCCGCGAGGCTGTTCAAGCCGAGGTAGTTGAGCAAGCCATTCAGCGTGCCGCGTTCGACGTCGCCTCGGAAGAGCTCGACCGAGCTTCGCAGCAGCGCGTAGCCCATCAACCAACTGCCCAGAATCTGCCCATGGAAGCGGCGGTACTTCCGCATCGCAATCAAAATCAGGAACAGCGAGAGCTCGCCAATCGACTCGTACACCTGGGTCGGGTGCATCGGCAGCGTGTGGCCGTGCTCCGTCACCCACTGGGAAATCTGCACTGCGCCCGGCACCGCCTGGTGCGTCACCTGGCCCGTCGCTTCGACCACCCACCGGGTGTCGGTCGACATCGACTGGTACGCGAGCGACGGGGTACCGCCCACCTGCCCGAAGATGTTCTGCGCCATCGGCCCGGGGAAATGCACCGCGAGCTTCGAGTCGGCGCTGGCGATGTCACCCCAGCAGCAACCGGCCGAGAAGCAGCCCTGCCGGCCGAGCGCGTGACCGAGGGAGACGGTCGGCATCGCGAGGTCGGCGAGGCGCAGGAACTCGATGTCGTTCTTCTTCGCCCACCAGTACGCCGTCAACGAGGCGCCGATGAGCCCGCCGTAGAAGACGAGCCCGCCGCTGAGCGAAAAAATCTTCGAAGGGTCGCCCGCGTAATCCTTCCAGTTGACGATGATGAAGAGGACGCGGGAACCGACCATCGCTCCGATGAAGACGTAGAAGGCGAGGTCGAAAATCTGGTCGCGCTTCTTCAAGCCTTCGGCGCCCGGCCATTCGCGCATCGCCATCCACCCGGCCGCGGTGACCGCGAAGATGAAGCCGCCACCGACCAGCACGCCGTAGGTGTGAATCGGAATTCCTTCGCCCTTGCCGCGGCCGATGATGGGGACGTTCGGCAGCGCGTAATAGAGGCCTGCGCCCGCGAGACCCACGCCGATGAGGGCGAACATGATTGCGCGCCGCTTGCGGTCGTCGCGCGTCGGCTCGCCGGCCTTCCCGGTCTTCGGGTCGACCTCGCCTTCGGCTCCGCGCCAGCCGCTGTACGACGAGTACGCCACCAGCGCGACCGCGACGACGTAGAACATCGCCCGCGAGAAGTCGGTGTCGAGCAGGAACTTGTAGATGACAGGCAACATCGGTTGCTCCCCTTCAGGCCTTTTTCGGTTCCTTCCGAACGAACGAGTCGACCACCAGCATCCCGACTCCGACGCAAATCGCCATGTCTGCGACGTTGAAGCTCGGCCAGGCCGCTTTGTCGAACCAGTGCACCTCGAGAAAGTCGATCACGAAGCCGCGCGCGAGCCGGTCGATGTAGTTGCCAACCGCACCCCCGAGCACCAGCGGCAGGCCATACAGGGCCCAGCGTTCTTTCTTGTCGGTGCCGGTGAGCTTCGAAAAGTAGAACGAGATGAGCAGAACGGCGCCGATGCTGACCAGGTGGAACAGCGGCCCTCGCGCGCCCTCGGGCAGGCTGCGGAACAGGCCGAACGCCGCGCCCGGATTCTCGGCGTAGCGCAGCCGGAAGAAGTTTTCGGACACCGTGTAGGGCGTCTTGCTTCGGAAGTGGTACCCGTCGAAGCCCATCTCGGGGGCCGCGCTGAAGAAAACGCCCATCGGGCTCGCCGCCCCATCGAAGGCAGTCGTGAGGTCGCGGAGCGTCAGGTACTTCGTCACCTGATCCGGCACCACGACCCCGAAAGTCAGCGCGAGGAGGAGGACGTACTTGCGTTGCACGCGCTGCTCTGTAGCGGCGGGGTGTGCCCAGCGTCGAGGGAAATTACTCCGTGGCAGCAGGCTTCGACGGGGTGCCCGTCGGGGTCCATCACGAACGCGCCGTGATACTTCGGGTGGTAGTGCGCGCGAAATGGTCGATCACGCCGTTGCCTCGACGCAGCGGTTGCACAGCTCTTGCGCGCCGACCTCGGTCGCGTACGTCCAGCACCGGGGACAACGGCTGCCCGTCGCCGGCAGAATCTCCGCGTGCAGCTCGGGCGTGACGGCCACCGACTTCTCGGAAGGGGCGGTGGCGAGCTCGACCTGGCTCACGATCAACAGCTCGCGAAGCACGGCGAGGTGTTCTTTCAACAGCCAGTTGTTCGCGCCGGGCGTGAGCACCACCTTCGCTTCGGTCGACTTGCCGATGACCTTGTCGCGCCGCGCGGCCTCGAGCAGCGGCAGCACCGCCGCGCGCACCGCGAAGAACCTTTCGTACAGCGCCATGCCGGGCGCATCGACGGCCGCGCCACCCTTCGGGAAGTCGGCGAGGAACACCGAGGCAGGCTTCTCGCCGGGCAGGTAGTCCCACGCCTCTTCGCAGGTGAAGCTCATGATGGGCGCGAGCGCGACGAGCAGTTCCTTCGCAATCTTGTACAGCGCCGTCTGCGCGCTGCGCCGCTTCGGGCCCGCCTTCTTCGACGTGTAGAGCGGGTCTTTCTGGATGTCGAAGTACAGCGACGACAGGTCGGTGGCGCAGAAGTCGACCACCGAATGGTAGACGGTGTGGAACTCGTACGCCTCGTACGCCGCCTTCACCTTTGCCATCAGCGCGTCGTGCCGCGCGACGGCCCACGCATCCAGCGGCAGCAGCGGCGCGCTGTCCTTCGCGGGGTCGAAGTCGAACAGGTTCGAGAGGGCGTAGCGAAGCGTGTTGCGGATTTTGCGGTAGCCCTCAGACAGGTTCATCAGAATCGGCTGACCGAGGCGAACGTCGTCGCGGTAGTCGCTGGACGCGACCCACAGGCGCATCACCTCGGCGCCGTACTTCTTGATGATTTCGTCGGGCGCGACCACGTTGCCCACCGACTTCGACATCTTGTTGCCGTTGCCGTCGACCACGAAGCCGTGCGTCAGACACGTCGTGTACGGCGCCTTGCCGGTGGTGCCGACGGCGACGAGCAGCGACGAATGGAACCAGCCGCGGTGTTGGTCGCTGCCCTCGAGGTAGAGGTCGACCGGCACGCGCATGTTGGGACGCTTCGCTGCGACCGCCGCATAGCTGCAGGCCGAGTCGAACCAGACGTCGAGGATGTCTTTCTCACCGCGGAAGTCGGTGCCGCCGCAGGACTTGCAGGCGTAGCCCGCGGGCAGGAATTCCTTCATCGGGGTGCGGTACCAGACGCCGGCGCCTTCTTTTTCCACCGCGTCGGCGACCTTGTTCATCATCGACGCGTCGATGACGGGCTCTTCGCACTTCTCACACATCGCGATTGCGATGGGCACGCCCCAGGTGCGCTGGCGGCTGATGCACCAGTCGGGGCGGCCTTCGAGCATTCCGCGGATGCGGTCGCGGCCCCACTTCGGAACCCAGGTGACCGCGTTGTCGATCTGGTCCAGCGACTTCTTGCGAAGGTTCTCGTGCTCGAGCGCGATGAACCATTGGTGCGTGGCGCGGAAGATGACCGGGTTGTGGCAGCGCCAGCAGTGCGGGTAGCTGTGCGTGACGCTGTCGCCCTTCTGGTTGAGCAGCACGCCGAGCTCGACCAGCCAGTCGACCACCACCGGGTTCGCGTCGAACACCTTCAGGCCGCGCAGCCGTTCGCCCACGGTGTCGTCGAATTTTCCGTCGTTGCGCACCGGGTTGTAGACGTCGAGCCCGTGCTGCAGGCCGATGACGTAGTCCTCCTGGCCGTGGCCGGGAGCCGTGTGCACGAGCCCTGTGCCCTGCTCGAGCGTCACGTGCTCGCCGGCCATCACCGGGCACTGCTTGCCGTTGAGCACGTGCGTGTACTGCAGGCCCGCGAGGTCTTGCCCGCTGGCGTAGGCGAGGATGCGTTCGGGGTGCTCGAAGGCGGCGGCGTCGAAAGTGTTCGCCCCCACGGCGACCTGCTTCACCTTGAGCTCGGTCGCAGCGACCTCGGTGAGGAACTTCGCCAGCAGGCCCTTGGCGACGACCAGCACGCGCGCGCCGAGCTCGTAGAAGACGTACTCGAACTCGGGGTGAACGCTGATGCCGAGGTTGGCCGGCAGGGTCCACGGGGTCGTCGTCCAGATGGCGAACGCGACGTTCTTCCCAGCGAGCGCGGGCCACTTCGCGGCGAGGTCGGATGCGGCGGGAAACGCGACGTAGACGGAAGGCGAGGTGTGGTCCGCGTACTCGACTTCGGCCTCGGCCAGCGCGGTGGCGTCGGTGAGGCACCAGTACACGGGCTTCTTCTTCCGGTAGAGGCTTCCGGAGTGCGCAAACTTCGCGAGCTCGCGGATTTCCTGCGCCTCGTAGTCGAACGTCATCGTCAGGTACGGCTCGGCCCAGCGGCCCAGCACGCCCATGCGCTTGAACTCGGTGCGCTGGATGTCGACGAACTCGGTCGCGTATTCGCGGCACTTCGCGAGGAAGTCGTCGGTCGACATCGCGCGCTTGTCGATTTTCTTCTCGCGCAGGCGCTTCTCGGTGGCCTGCTCGATGGGCAGCCCGTGGCAATCCCACCCCGGCACGTAGTCGGCCTGCTGGCCGGCGAGGTTGCGGTACTTGACGACGATGTCCTTCAACACCTTGTTGAGCGCGTGGCCCGCGTGCAGGTGGCCGTTCGCGTAGGGCGGCCCATCGTGCAGCACGAACTGCGGCTTGCCCTGGTTCTTCTTCACCACCTGCGCGAACACGTCTTGGGTGTCCCACCGTTCGAGCATCTTCGGCTCGAGCTGCGCCAGGTTGCCCTTCATCGGAAAGTCCGTCTGGGGCAGGTTGAGGGTCGATTTGTAGTCCTTCGGTTCGCTCATGGCGGCAATTTCCCTCTGGGCGCTCGTATACTCGAAGAGTTGAAGCGCGCGTTCATCATCCTCTTCCTCTACACGACGGCGTCCGCCCAAACCGGACCAGAGCCGAAGATGCGGCCCTACGAGGCTGCGAAGGTGACGCTGCTGTCGGCGGGCAAGGGAACTGGCACCGCGCTGAAGTACGGCCCGCTGAAGGAACAGCAGCTGACGGTGGTCGCCGGTGGCGAGTGGAAGTCGTCGACGGGCGGGGGCGACACGAACTCGCCGCTGCCGACGATGTCGATGCCGCTCAAGCTGATGCCGGTGGGGGTCGCGGTCGAGTACGTCTTTCGCCCGGGCACCGTGTCCGGAGCGCCGGCCGGCTCGCAGATGGAATCGGTGACGAAGCTGATGCTGGGCGCGCTCGATGGCAGCGGAGGCCTCATCAAGACCGACGCCCGCGGGGTCTTCGCCCAGTTCCTGCTGCACCCCGGCCCCAACGACCGCCTGCTGGATGCGGGCGCGGTCGAGAGGCGGTCGGTCTACGCGATGGAAATGGGCCGCGGCCTCATCTCGCTGCTGTCGATTCCCTTCCCCGCCGAGCCCATCGCCGTCGGCGCCCGCTGGCAGGCCGAGCGCCTCGCCATCCGCGGAGGCTTCAGCTACCTGCAGGTCACCACGTTCACCCTGGTCGAGGCCGTGGGCTCGAAGGTGAAGGTGACGTACCGGTTCGGCGGCAAGTGGGACCCGGGCTCGGGGGTGCGCGAATCCGAGATGAAGCTCGACGTTTCAGGGGGCGGCAAGGCGACGCTCGACCTGCAGAAACCGCTGCCGGTGGCGCTCGAAGACGAGGCCTTCGTTTCAGCGACGGTGAAACGGGGGGACTCGCTCCTGAGGCAGTCGGGAGTCATTCGTACCCGCATTGAATCGGAGTAGAGTTGGTCGCGTCCGAAAGACTCTCGGGCAAGGAGCTACGCATGATCCGCACCCTCGCGCTGGCAGTGATGCTGTTGGGCCTTTCCGCTTCGGCACAGGTGTCCGAGGAACAGAAGTGTCAGACCGTCTGTGGCCAGGCAATGAGCGCCTGCATGATTCCCTGCATGGGCAATGACCCCAAGCAGGCCGGCAACCCCGAGAACAAAGAAAAGACGATGACCTGCGTCCGGGGCTGCGCCACCCAGCAGAAACCCTGCATGGAGAAGTGCGAGAAGGGCGACAAGAAGAAGGGCGGGAAGTAGCGCGATGGTCCGCCTGGTCGCGCTGGCCGCCGTCCTCGTCGCTGGAGCCTGTTTTGCGCAGGTTCCGGCCATGGACCCCTGCACCTCCAAGTGTGGCGACAAGCTCACCAACGCGACCAAACGCTGCGGCAACGACACCCGCTGCCTGCAGCGCGGGGTACAGCAGATGGACACCTGCAACATGCAGTGCGCGATGCGGGCCAAGCCCCAGGCGATGCCGAAGAAGTGCCCGGGTCAGAACGGCAAGATGGTGAACTGCTCGGACATGATGGCGCCACCGCCGCCGCCGAAGCAGGTCGAGCACGAGGAAGGCCCGAAGCAGCCCTGACGCTTCGATCTAAGGGGCCTGCAGGCTGAGTCCCAGCGAGAGCAGCACGTCGTGCCGGCCGTCCCTCAACCTCAGCGTCATCGTGATTTGCTCGTCCGCCTTGACGTAGGTGCCCGGCGCGACTTCGCGGTAGCCGCGCTTCGTCAGCTCTTCCCGGTAGAACTTGCGAATCGTGGCTTCGTCGGCCGACACCGAAAACGTCATCGTGTGCAGCTGCTCGGTGTCGGTGCGCATCGGAGCGATGGCGTCCGGCATCAACGGCGCGAAGTCCTTCACCTGCTCATTGCGCGCTTTGCGCGTCAGCTGCGCATACGAGCCCATGCCGATGTTGGCCTCGCCGAGCACCACCATGCAGGTCTTGTTGGGCATCGCGTCGACCATCGCGGTGTACGAGATGCCGCGGTCCTGGTCCAAGCCCGTAATCTGCAGCTGGCGCATCGGCTGCGCCTGCTTCTTGGGGTCCTCGACGTAGAGCCCGCTGGCGCGAAAGTGATCGAGGATTTCAATCATCACGTCTTCACGCGACCCCTTCACCAACAGGCTGTGAAGCTTCACGGGAACGTCGTTGACGACTTGCGTCCCCACGACGGGCATTTCCTGAATGATGTTGGAAACCTTCCAGCGAAACGGCGGCCTCGGGGTGCCCGCGTCGAAGACGGGCATCGCCTTTTCCATCTCGGCGTATTTGGCGAGCGCGTCCTTCTGCATCTCGTCCACCGTCTGCTGGCCCGGCCTCACGAGCGTTGGAAGCTTCGCGCGGCCCGCGTCGGCAGGCCCTGCGCAGAGCACCACCGCCAACCACCCTGCAATCAAGGCGAGTTCGCGGTGCTGCCACAGTCCTGGCCGAGGTAGCACTGCGACCGGGCTGCCCAGGCGACGCCGTACGTCGGCCACGCCACGAACGGGGTCGTCTGCCACCACCACCAGCTGCCGTCGCCGTGCCACGGCGTGAACGCCATGAAGAGGCCGCTGCAGAGGCCGCCACCGCCGATGTCTTCCCCGCAGAACGTCATGTAGAAGCTGGTCGGGTTGCCGGGGATGATGGAAGCCCCCAGGTTGCCGCCGGGCCAGAACGGAGTGCCGACCACGCCCTGCAGTAGGCGGTAGTCCGCGCCCGAGGTGGTTCCCCAGATGGCGCTGTTGGCGGTGTAACCGAGCCACGCAGAGGACCAGTAGTTGAGGTTCACGCAGGGAATGCCGTACGGCATCACAGGGCACGCCGACGCTTCGTTGCCGCCGCTGGCAAGACCCCAGTCGTCGATCAACATCGCGTACTCGCCGCGGCAGGCGCCGTTGACGCTGCCCGACTTGTTGAGGCCGCACACGTGGTAGCCGTTCACCGCGGTCACCGACTGCTTGTGGCTGGCGTCACCGCGGTTGTTGAAGAAGCCGTTGGCGTCTTCGAGGAACGTCCCAATCTTGCTGACGCCGCCGTTGTCGATCCACGCCTCGGCGGTGCAGTACATGCCGTTGTTGTCGTCGTAGACGGGAAGTTCGACCATCGCCAGAGCGAAGGTGGCACCCGACTGCGAGAGGCCGGCGCCCATGCGGCAGTTGATTCGCATGCTGCCAGGACGCGCCGTCGAGAAAATCTGCTGAGGCAGCGCGGTCGCGTTCGTGCCCGTGCGGCCATCGAAGTCGTCGTAGCGATTCTGGGCATCGGCGCGTGACGCAGCGACCCGCGCTCCGGCACCCGCGAAGCTGCCAATCGTCCGCGGCATGATGTGCATCTGACCCGACGTCGAACCCCAGACGGCCGCCGAGGCCGCCTCGGTGACCTTCATCTGGGTGAAGGTGACTTCGGTGAAGTGGATGCCGAACATCAGCACGGTCACGAACACCAGAATCCCCAGCGCGGTCTCGACGATGGCCTGCCCACGTGAGGAACGTTTCATGGCGTCCCCTTGAAACCGTTGGCCAGCAGGGAGCCATACGCACGGGCAGCCCACGGCGCCCCAGCGCGACTCATCGTGTTTTCGATGTCACCCCCGTTCGCCGCGCGGTCGGTGTCCGCGCGCGTGATGCTGCCGCGCCAGTACGGGTTGAAGAGGTTCGGCGGCTCGGCCCAGTGGTCGGCGCGGTGGTAGTAGACGATGCCCGTCGAGTAGCCGACCTGGCGCGAGATGTCGGCCACGCCCGCGCCGTCGCGAATCCAGATGCCCGAGTTCGAAGCGTTGGAACCCATGCTGCCGCTGTGCAGGCTGAACTTCGTCGTCCCGGCAAAACGGAAGTCGAAGAAGAGGTTGAACGGGTCGCGCACCGCCGTATGGGCGTCCTTCACGACGGTGATGGGCAGCTTCGGCTGGGCGTTGTTGTCGTCGCCGTCCTGAACCTTGAAGAGGTTGTAGTCGACGAAGTTGCTCCAGGCGCTGGGGCAGTTCGCCAGGCACAGCGCATTGACGCGGTGGGTGGCGTGGAACACCGGCGACAGGGGAATCAACACGAGAATCGGGACGGGGATGGGGTTCGGGCCGACCGGCACCTGAATGACGATGCCGAAGCCGCCGAGGTGGCCGTTGTAGCTCTGGCTGCTGGCCACGATTCCCACCGGCAACAACGTCCACCGAATGGGTCGGCGCGCCCACGGGCCTGACCACGAGACCTGACCCAGGCCGTGGTCGTCGGCCATCGCCAGGCGGCTGTTGGTGCTGAGCATCGTGTTCTGATGCACGTTGGGCACCTGACCGAAATAGGCGTTGCCCATGTTCACGTACCTGATGTCTCTGGTGGCGTTCACCCGCTGGTACGCCTGGCGCAGCATCGCGTCGACGCTGTTGGGCAGAATCGAGTAGCTGGCGCGGTTCGCCGTGAAGGGGTGACCTCGGGCGCCCATCGAAGCCATCACGGCGTGGCGGTCGGACAAGATGAAGTTGGTTTGGTTGATGGCGCCGACGAGGCCGGCAAACGGGCCCGCCGCGAAGCCGACTTCGCGCTTCGAGATGTCTGACGCGCTGCCGCCCGGCACGGTGAAGTTGCCCGAGCCGGCCACCGACCGATTGACCACGCGGCGGGCGAGGCTCTGGTTGTCGACGTACTGGTACAGGTGGCGCATCACGGCATCCGTCTGCCCGAGGTACAGCATCATCGCTGCTGTGCCGGTGGAGTTCGCCTGGAGCGCCGCCGCCATATCGAGTGGGTAATACATCGACATCAAGCGAATGAACTCGAGCAGCACGGGTATGAGGCGTTGAAAGGTGATCATCGCGGCCACCACGATCGCCAGCGGGCACAGGGGACACCACGGGCACGGGTTGCACATCGTCAGCTGGTTGGCGATTTCCGCCGGGTAGTAGATGAGCAGCTGAAAGAGAATGCCGTACCAGATCGACGAGAAGCTGATCGCGCTCTGGATGCCGAGCATCGCGGTCATGTGCGCCATCATCACGCGGTTGGTGAGCGCGAGGACGTTGTAGGTGCGGGCGACGGCCACCGAGGTCGAGTAGGCGGCCTGGTCGGCGACGATCTGCAGCTCCATCTTCGCCTTCGCTTTGGTGCCGAAAGACAGCGTCATGCACACCATCAGCGTCAGCAGCATCATGCCCAGCGCGGCCATGACGAGGGCCTGACCGCGCGACAGAGAACGACGAACCGGAAGGGTAGGGTTCATAGAGTCGAGGGGGTGCCGGGGCAGTTCTTGAGGGCAGGAGGCGCGTAGTTGGCGCGCTTCATCGGAGTCATCATTCGCATCGTCGAGGTGGCGACGATGGGGAACACGTAGTCGTTGCTGGTCAGGCGCACGGCGAGCTCGTTGCGGATTTCCATGAACAACGTGTTCGAGGGAGTGCCCGACGACCAGTTCGTCGCACGCATGTTGATCATCAGCGGGTTCTGCGCGCCGTACGCCTGGATGCCGTAGTGCGCGAGCATGATGCGGGCGATGACCCAGTTCGCGAACGGCACCTTCATCGGGAACCAGAAGATCACCTGCGTCTCGAGGGTCATGGGGTTGACGCTCTGGTCGAAGTTGTTGTCGGCCGGCCCGCCGTATGCGGTGCGGCCGCTGAGGTCGCGCACGATCCACAGCACCGTGCTGTTCAACACTTCACTGCGACCCGTGCCGGCGTTGATGTTCTTGTTGTTGTAGGTGTTGAAGGCATAGCGGCCGAATGCCCGGCCGACGTTTTGATCGACCGGGATGCCGTTGTTCTTCGCGAACGGCTCGATCGCGGGCAGCAGCTGCAAGATGCCCGAGTGCAGCATGCGCTGGCAGTTGCCGTGGTTGAGGCTGCCCGTGCGCGTCACCTGAAACGCGGCGAGCTGCGTGAGCACCCGTGCATGCATCATCATGAACAGCTGCATGGTGCCGAGCATCATGAAGAGCATCAGCGGCATCGTCAGCGCGGCTTCGACGGCGGCCTGCCCGCCTTCCGAGCTGGAAATTTTCTTCGAGAGGCTGGTGCGCGGGGTACCCATTGACGAGACGCAGAATGCGTCACAGAACTTTTGAACTCCATCGGATCTCTGGACGTCACGCGCGGTTATCCGACCCACCTTTGGTCACCAGCCGGCGTGCTTGCTGGCCTTTCGTTCAGCGCGCGATTGCCCCATCGATTTGTGTGAGTTTCGAGATTCGATCGCAGGGAAAAGGTCTGTTAGAAGCAGGGCCATGAAAGCCCAAATCTTTCTGACTGCCGCGGTCGTGCTGTTGGTTTCCTGCAGCGCGCCGTCGAAGGAACCGGCGAAGCCGCTGGTGACTCCGGTGGGTACGACGTTCGGCCCGATGGCAAGCTCGGAAATCGGGCCCGCCGGCGGCACCGTGAAATCCAGCGACGGCCTGCTGACGCTCACCTTTCCCGCCAACGCGGTCGACAAGGCGACGATGATTTCGGTTCAGTCCATCAGCCCAGAAGCGCCCGGCGCGGTTCGCGCGTGGCGGCTCGGGCCCGAAGGCACGACGTTCAAACAGCCCGTGCAGCTCGCGATGAACTACGGCGAAGGCGACGTCACTGGCAGCGCGCCGGAAGCGCTCGAGATTGCGTACCAGACCGCCAATGGCGTCTGGGGCGTGCTGAAGCAGTTCAGCCTCGACACCGCGGGCAAGAAGCTCACCGCGACCACCACCCATTTCTCTGACTGGTCGCTGCTGCAGGGCCTGCAGCTGCTGCCGAAGGACGCGAAGGTGTTGGTGGGCGAGTCCGTCACGCTGACCGTCAACAACTGCGCGCTGGTCGACACGGGCGACGAAGTCATCAGCCTGCGCGCTCTGTGCGAGCCCGAGGAGCTGCTGCTGCGCACGGCCGACTGGTCGGTGAACGGCAAGGTCGGCGGCACCACGACGGTCGGCACGGTCACGGGCCGCGAGACCGGGGTCGGAACGTTCGAAGCCCCGATGAAGAAGCCGTCGCCTTCGCTGGTCACCGTCAGCACGGTCTTCACGGCCTCGGGCCGCAAGGGCGTCAAGGGCCTGCTGGTCTCGAACATCACGGTCGTCGACGTGAAGGGGTGGTCGGGCAACATCACGTACGTGATTGACGGCTCGAAGACGACGGACGAAAAAACGACGCAGGGGCAGTCGACCAGCGACAAGCACACGGTCTGGACCCGCGCGGGCTCGGGCGCGATTCGCTTCGAGCCGGGCGCGTTCGACGGCACCCTCAAAGTCGCCGCGGGCTCCGCCAGCTGGAATGAGTCGTGGGAAGAAACCATCGTCAACACCAACCCTGAAGGCAACTGTCCGCGCGTCACGACGCGAGTTCACGAGACGCACTATTCGGGCACCGCCTCTGACCCGGTCACCCCGAATGCGATTCACCTGCTCAGCATCACGGGCGACAAGTACCGTCTGGAGCTCAGCAGCCTTCAGGGCCTGACGACGGGCACCGAGCGGGTCAAAGAATCCGGCACGGTCATGGGGGGCGCGGGCTGTTCGCCGCCCGTGAACTCAGATGTGACCACCCCGTCGAACAGCAGCATTCCGGTGCAGATTATGGTGGTCGAAGGCACCATCGACCCGATGACTCCGAACGTCATCAAGGGCTTGAGCAAAGTCGTCTACGGCGACCAGCTGCCCAAAGACGCGTTCACGATCAGCTGGCAGTTCGAGAAGTAGAAGCGGCTACTTCACTTTCATCGAACGGGTGTCGAGGGTGTACTTCTTGACCAGCCGTTCGATGCTCTTGCGGTGAAGACCGCTTTCCCGGGCGGCACGGCTGATGTTGCCGTCGCAGCGGCGCAGGACCTGGGTGATGTACTCACGCTCGAAGTTCTCGAGCAGCTGTTCCTTCGCGTCCTTGAAGCTCAGGTGCTCGTTGAAGGGCAGCGGCTGTTCTTTCTGCTGACCCTGCACACGCGCAGGCAGATGGCTGGCGTCGATTTCGTCGCCGTCGGTGAACGTCAGCACGTGGCTGAGCACGTTCATCAGCTCGCGGATGTTGCCGGGCCACGGGTATGCCTGGAGCACGCTCAAGGCGCCGGGTGAGAAGTGCTTGCGCCCGTGCTTCGAGACGATTTCAGGGTCCGAAAGCTCTTTGCGAAGGATGTGCGGAATGTCGTCGCGACGCTGGCGCAGCGGCGGCAGCTGGATGCCGATGACCGAGAGGCGGAAGTAGAGGTCTTCGCGGAAGTTGCCGGCTTGAATCTCTTTGACGAGATCGCGATTGGTCGCGGCGATGAGGCGAACGTCGACCTCGAGCACTTCGTTGCCGCCGACGCGGCGTACTTCGCGGTTCTCGAGCACGCGCAAAAGCTTCGGCTGCAGGTCGAGCCGGAGCTCGCCGAGCTCGTCGAGGAAGATGGTGCCGCCGTTGGCGCGCTCGAAGGCGCCAGGGCGCGAGTTGATGGCACCGGTGAAGGCGCCCTTCTCGTGGCCAAAGAGCTCGGACTCGATGAGGTTGGGTGGAATCGCGCCGCAGTCGAGGACCACCATCGGGCCCTTCTTGCGCGAGCTGTTCTCGTGAATCGCGCGCGCGACCAGCTCTTTGCCGGTGCCGGTCTCGCCCTGGATGACGACCGAGACGTCCATCGGGGCGATCTTCTTGATGAGGCCGAAAATCTGCCGCATCTTCACCGACTGGCCGACCATGCCGCCCAGCTGGCCGTCGCGGTCGGGCTCGACGGTGACCTCTTCGTCGATGGGCGAGAACGTCAGGGTCGAGCTGCCCGCGCGCATCTGCGAGCCGGGCGACAGGTACGCGCGTTCGATGCGACGGCCGTCGAGAAAGGTGCCGTTGGTCGAGTTGAGGTCGACCAGCAGGTAGCCGCGTTCGGTGTACTGAATCTCGAAGTGGTGGCGGCTGGCGGTGCGGTCTTCCGAGAGCACGAGGTCGTTGCTCGAGTGGGCGCCGATGCGAATGCGCTCTTTGTCGCTGATGAGCTCTTTCGTCTGGTCGGGCCCGGCGCTGACGGTGAGGCGGCACTTGCGGACCTTCAGCGTGGTGCGGTTCTCGACGACCAGCGTGTGCGTCGCGGTGATGTGCGCTTCTTCGAACGGGTCGAGGTAGGTCGCCTCGCCCGGGCTGGTCATGATCTCGTCTTGGGGATTTTCCTTCGGGAGATTGGACATGTCGAAGTGAGCGACAGACCATAGCGACTCGCCTTAAGACTTGTCGCGCATGTCGACGCCCCGCACCCGCAAGAAATCGCCGTCGGCAGCTTTGGGGCGCATCGGCATTCTCTCGCGCAAACGCGAGCTGTACTCGACCTCGCGGCTCGTCGCGGCGATCAAAGCGGCGGGGCACCAGGCCGAAGTGCTGGACACGCTGAAGTGCTCGATGGTGCTCGGGCCCGAGCCGCGGATGCTCTACAAAAATGCAGAGCTCGGAAAACTGCGGGTGGTGCTGCCGCGCATCGGGGCCTCGATTACCCAGTACGGCGTCGCAGTGGTCGGCCACCTGACGACGATGGGCGTGCCGGTGGTCAACGACGCGCCGTCAATTGCACGAAGCCGCGACAAGCTGCGCTGCCTGCAGCTGCTGTCGGGGGCGGGCATCGACATTCCGCGCACCGTGATGGCGCACGACGGCAGCAACATTCGCCTGCTGGTCGACGAGGTGGGCGGGCTGCCGGCGATCATCAAGCTGTTGCGGGGTACGCAGGGCGTCGGGGTGATGATTGCGACGACGATGAAGGAAGTGGCGACCATCTTCGAGACGTTCTGGGAGCTCGGGCAGGAGATTTTCATTCAGGAGTTCATCGCCGAGTCGAAGGGCCGCGACGTGCGCGCGCTGGTGGTGGGCGACGAAGTGGTCGGAGCGATGCGCCGCAAAGCGCGCAAGGGCGAGTTCCGCAGCAACCTTCACCGCGGCGGTGAAGGGAAGCCGATCAAAATTTCGCGCGAGTACGCGGAAGTGGCCGTGAAGGCGGCGCAGACGGTGGGGCTGGGCATCTGCGGCGTCGACATGCTCGAGGCGCGCAACGGCCCGAAGGTGATGGAGCTCAACTCGAGCCCGGGCTTCGAAGGCCTCGAGCAGGCGACGGGCAAAGACATCGCCGGAGCCATGGTGCGCCACGCCCTTTCGTTTTCGGCCCGCCCCCACGATTGAAGATTTTGCAGTGTGGCTGCGTCTCACCCATTCGATGAACTCTGGAGGACACATGCGCTCGATGGTTCCCCTCGCTTCGGCGACCCTGCTGCTGCTGGGCGGTTGCCGCGTGACGACCCGCGAGTACGTGGTGCGCGACGACGTGTACGAGCAAGACCGCGTGGTCGTGAGCTGCGACCCGCAGTACCCGTGCACCAACACGTACTACTGGGACGAGTGGCGCGAGGTTTACGTCTACTACGACGGCTACCGGTACTGGGACGCGACGGGCATGCCGGGCGCGTATCCGGAGCCTCCGCCGGATGTGACGTACTACGCGCCGCCGTATGGGTACGTGCCGCCGTCGAGCTACCGCCCGCCGCAGGGCCGTTACCGCCCGCCGCGCGGCTACGTGTCGCCGAACTACGACCGCCCGCCGAGGCCTGCCGACCGCAACGACGCGCGCCCGCCTCCGGGTCAGGGGTGGAGCGACAACAACAACCCGCCGCCGCGGCCGCCGCCGGGAAACGGGTACGGCGATGGGCGCAGCAACACGCCGCCGCCGTCGGGCACGCCTCCTCCGGGGAGGGGTGGATTCTTCGAACCGCCTCCGCCGGCGCGGCCCCCCGAGCCGATTCCCCCGTCGGGAAATGACAGGCCTCCGGGGCAGATGCCTCCGCCGCGAGGCGCGGGAGGTTCGGGTGGATTCTTCACGCTCGACCCGACGCCCCAGGGCCGCAGCGATCGCAATGTTCCGTCGCCCGACCTGCCGCCGCCGGGCCAGCCCGCGCAGCCCATCGGAAATGGGAACACCCGCCCGCCCGCGAATCAGCCTCCTCCGCCTCCTGCTCCGGCAGGAAATGGATTCTTCGGTGGCGGCAACACGCGCCAGCCCGAGCCCATCGGAAATGGGAACACCCGCCCGCCCGCGAATCAGCCTCCCCCGCCTCCTGCTCCCTCTGGAAATGGGTTCTTCGGTGGCAGCGGTCGCCCGCCGGATCCGCAGCCGTTCGGCGGTGGCAACACGCGTCAGCCCGACCAGGTGCGCCCTTCGGAGCCGCAGCCGTTCGGTGGCGGCAACACGCGCCAGCCCGACCCCTTTCGGCAGGTTGAGCCGCAGCCGTTCGGGGGTGGCAACACGCGCCAGCCGGAGCCCGTTCGTCCGGGCGAGCCGCAGCCGTTCGGCGGTGGCAACACGCGTCAGCCTCCTCCGCAGCCGCAGCCGGTTCGTCCGTCAGAGCCGCAGCCGTTTGGGGGTGGCAACGTGCGCCAGCCCGAGCCCGTTCGTCCGCGGGAGCCGCAGCCGTTCGGAGGTAGCAACGTGCGCCAGCCCGAGCCCGTTCGCCCGAGTGAGCCGCAGCCGTTCAACGGGGGCAACGTGCGCCAGCCGGAGCCGTCGCGCCCCGAGCCGGTCACGCCGCTGCAGCCCGCGCCGGGCCGGATGCGCGAAGTGCCGCACACGGTCGACCTGCCGCCGGTGCCGTCGCAGCCGTTGCCGCAGCGCGACTCGTTGGACCAGCCGCGGCCGCCGCCGACGGCGACCCCGAACAACCCGCGGCGCCCGCAGCCGGGCCAGCCTCCGGTTCCGGGGCAGCCCGTGCCCGGTGAGCCGCAGCCGTTTCCGACGCGCTGAGCTTTGGCGTTCACGCCCACCCGCCCGTTTCGACCCGCGGCTGGGCTCACGTCCCCGCACGCGCAGACGCTTTACGCATCGTTTGCCCGACGCCCCTCGGTGCCGGCCGACCTCGTGCGCGAGCGGTGGAAAACACCCGACGACGACTTCATCGACGTGGACTTGCTGAAAGGAAAACCTGGAGCGCCGCGGTTGCTGTTGCTTCATGGGCTCGAAGGCTCGTCGCGGTCTGGCTACATCGTGCAGCTGCTGAAAGGAGCGGCCGCTCGCGGCTGGTCGGCGGCG
Source organism: Archangiaceae bacterium (assembly GCA_043753165.1). Lineage (GTDB taxonomy): Bacteria > Myxococcota > Myxococcia > Myxococcales > Myxococcaceae > JAGSPQ01. Next base: position 18,315 of record JAYUXE010000682.1, read on the forward strand.
GCGCTGAACTTCAGGTCCTGCAGCGGCGAGCCGAACCGGCAGGCGCAGTCGTACTCGTCGGGCGACACGACGGATGCGTTGCAGGTGTTGAAGCACTGGCACGACGAACGCGAAGCGCCGACGTTCGCGATTGGATTTTCGCTGGGTGGCAACGTGCTGCTGAAGATGCTGGGCGAGGCGGGCGCGAAGGCGAAGCTGACGGCGGCGGTCGCGGTGAGTGTGCCGTACGACCTGCAGGCGTGCGTGAACGCGATCGACCAGGGCCGCGGCGTGTTCTCGTTGTACCTGCGCAACTTCCTCAGTTCGATGAAGTCGAAGGCGCTGAGCAAAGCGTCGCTGTTTCCGGACAAGCTCGATGCGAAGGCGATCGCCGCGATTCGCACGATTCGGGGCATCGACGAGCACGTGACGGCGCCGCTGTATGGATTTGCGAACGCGGCGGCGTACTACGCGGCGTGCTCGTCGGGGCCGTGGGTGCAGAAGATTGCTTCGCCGACGCTGCTGATCAGCGCGGAGGATGACCCGCTGGCTCCGGCGGCGTTGCTGCCAGAAAGCGGGCGGCAGAATCCCCACGTGCAACCCCTGACTTCGACGCACGGCGGACACGTGGGCTTCGTCGACGGAGCGCTGCACGCGCCGCGCTTCTGGGCCGAGGAACAGGCGCTGGCGTACCTCGACGGGTTCGTCTGATCAGCGCTTGCGGCGCAGCGCGATGACGAGCGCGATGACAGAAAGGCCGATGCCGGCGTACGCGAGGTAGGGGGTCGGCTTCGAGTCGGGCGCCGGTGCAGGCGCTTCCTGAAGGGGCGCGCGCGCGGCGGCTTCGAGGCTCGCGCGAATGTCCGCGGGTGCGGGCTGGTCGGGGTTCGAGGGCGGCTGTGGGCGTTCGTGGATGATGACGTTCGACTGGGGGCGCACCGGGGCCACGGGAAATTCCGGAGGGTCGTTCTGCGCGGTGAGCATCGGGCCGGGGGGCGGCGACTCCTGCAGCAGCGAGGCGCCCTTGTCGCGGAACGTGCGGATGTGCGCGATCAGCAAATCGATTTCGGTGGGCGTGAAGCTCTTCTTGAACGGCTTCATCTTCGTGTTCTTCACGCCTTCGCTGATGACCTTGCGCAACTTGGCGTCCGTCCACTCGGCCTGCCACCCGGGCGTGCGCATGCTCTTTATTTTCGACGTCTCGCCGGTCTTCGTTTTCCCGTCGCCGGTCATGCTGTGACAGGACTTGCACCTCTTCTTCCACATGTCTTCGACGGGGTCGGCCGAAGCGGTGGTGGCGAGGACGAGGGCCAGCGTGAGCAGCTTGAGGTTCAAAGGTCTGCCATCCGTTGCTCGAGGTCTGATTGCAGGCTCGCATCTTTTCTGCCGTGGGGCGTGTCGAGGGCCTGCTGCCAGGCGGCGCGGGCTTTGTCGGGCTGTCCGGCCCCGGCCCACGCATCTCCGAGCGCGACGATGGCGGCGGCGTAGGCCGGGTCGAGCTTCACGGCGCTCTCGAGGCTGGCTGCGGCCTCGGCCCAGCGCTGCGCATCGAGGTACAGCTTGCCCAACGAGAAGTGGCCCATCGGCGAATCGGGAAACTCGGCCACCA
>JAYUXE010000683.1:0-9567 GCA_043753165.1 Archangiaceae bacterium
GGAAGTGGGTGCGTCGACAGCGTCTCGCCCGAGAAGACGAGCAGGCGCATGCCGGGCGGTTCGCCACCTTCGAGGCCGGACTCCGTGTCGTCCGAGTCGTGAAGGGTCGCTTGCGGGGTGGTCATTTGCAGGCCTTCCGCGCGGAACAGATGCTGCCGTTGCATTCGTCGTCGGCGCCGCAAGTGAAGACGCCGCCGCTGTCGCACGTGTTCTTGCACGTGTACTCGCAGGTGCTGGCCGCGTTGCAGCCCCACTCACCGGGGCACTTGATGGGGGCGTTCACCACGGGGCAGTCGCAGGCCGTTTTACAGGCCGCGGCGCCGCCGCAGGCGCCGAGAACGAAGAAGGAAATCACGATGGCTGAGGCGCGGAGCATAGAGGACGACGATTGGACTACATGCCACTGCAGAGATCACGCGCCGTCACACCCGGGTTTCAGAAGGGCTGGGGCACGTTTGTGCGCGGCTCTCAGCCGATGCCCTAAATCGCGTTGGCGTCGCGCACGACCTTCTCGACGCTGTCGTCGTCGTTGAACCGGTAGAAGCCGCGAATCTGCTGCTTGCCGTCGACGAGCACGAAGTGGCTGCCGTGGCCGATGCTCATCAGCGAGCCGTCGCCCTTCACCATCGTCTGCATCATTCCCTTGATGACGATGTTTTCCATCGCGGCGCGCTCGCCGGTGAGAAACGTCCACCGCGGGGTGGCTTCGTATTTCTTCGCGTACTCGGCGAGCTTCTCGGGCGTGTCGAACTCGGGGTCGACGCTGAAGCTGACGAGGTTCAAGCCATCGCCCGTCTTCTTCTGAATGCTCGCCATCTTCGCGGTGAACGTCGGGCAGATGGTCGGGCAGCGCGTGAAGATGAAGTTCGCGACGTACGGCTTTCCGTCCAACGACTTCGACGACCACACCGCCCCGTCCTGGCTCGTCAGCTCGAACGCGGGGACGATGCCGAGAACTGGAAGCGGCTTCGGCTTTGCGCAGCCGGCGACGACGAAAAGCAGGACGAGAAGGAGGCGCACGCGAGCAGGGTTAGCACCCTGCCCACTCCAGTTCACGCCCCGCGCGTGTCCAGTCCACTCGTGCGTAAAGCGGGCAGATCCACGAAGCCATACCTGCAGAACTGCACGAGCGGTCGCCCTGGCCGAGGCATTGCATAAAGCGCCAAAACAAGCCCTGGAGGCCTCGATGCGCACCGTCTTCGCACTGTCTGTTTCATTCGTTTTTTCGGCGTTGATCGTTGGCTGTGGCGTGCCGATGGGCAGCGGCTGCAAGGCCGACGCAGAGTGCGGAGCGGGCAACGTCTGTCTCGGGTCGAAAGCGTGCGCTCCGAAGTGTGACGCGACGAAGACCTGCAGCACCGACGAGAAGTGTTCGACCTCGGGTGGCTGCGTGCCGAAGACGGGCTGCGGCGCCGATTCCGAATGCGGCAGCGGTCAGGTCTGCGAAGGCGTGTCTTGCGTGACGACGTGCGCGGTCGCGAGCTGCGCGGCTGGCCGCACGTGCCAGAGCAACGGTCACTGCTCGGACGTTTCTGGCGCCGGCGGTGGAAATGGCGGAGCGGGCGGCGGCGCGGCCAGCTGCGGCGGCGAGCTCTTCCAGTCGACCCGCGTGCAGGCGAACTTCCTCATCGTTCTCGATCGCTCGGGCAGCATGGAAGAGAAGCTGCCGTCGGGGCCGAGCAAGTGGTCGCTGGCGACGACGGCGGTGAAGTCGGTGACGGCGTCGAACGAGACCGCGATTCGCTTCGGGCTCTCGATGTTCCCCGGCACCGCGAAGTGCAGCGAAGGAAGCAACGCGGTCGAGGTCGGCGATCTCACCGCATCGAAAGTGGCGATGGCGTTGCCGGGAACTGCGACGGGCTCGGGGACGCCCATCGGGGCCGCGCTGTTGCTCGCGTCGAAGCGGCCCGAGCTCACCGACATGAACCGCGCGAACTTCGTGCTGCTGGTCACCGACGGCATGGAGAACTGCAATGGAGACCCCGTCAGCGCGGTGAAGGACATGGCGAAGCGCGGAATCAAGACGTACGTCGTCGGCTTCGGCTCGGACGTCGACCCCACCCGCCTGCAGCAGCTGGCCGTCGAAGGCGGCACCGCGCGGCTCGGCGCCACCAAGTACTACCAGGCCGATGATCAGGCCTCGCTCTCTACCGCCTTCTCGCAAATCGCCTCGGGCGCTTCGGGCTGCGACTTCAAGCTCGCGAAGGCGCCGCCCGACCTCAACAAGATCTACGTCGCCGTCGACGGCAACCTCATCAACCGCGACCCCACCAGGAAGATGGGCTGGGATTACAACGCGCAGACCGGCCGCCTCACCCTGTTCGGCGGCGCGTGCGACGTGGTGCAAAAGAGCGGTGCTGCCAAAGTTCAGATCGTCTACGGCTGCCCCGACCCCACGCTGATCGAAGGGGGCGGCAACGGCGACGGCGGCTACCCGCCCGTGCTCGCCGACTCGGGCATCAACTAAGCGCTACACGTGGATACAGCGCAGAAGGCTTCTCAACTCTGACAGCGCTGTCGCGAAAACACGGAAGCTGAGCCGGATCCAAAGGTTCCGCGCACTGTTGCGGACATGAGGGCACAGACGTTGCTATGCGGCGGGGTCGCACCCATGAACCGCCGCTTGTCTCTACTCTCATGGTTGCCCGTGCTCGCCTGGTGCGCGACGGGTTGCGTGACGGTGTACCAGCCGCTGGTTTCATTGCAGCGGCCCGCGGTGATCAACACCGACAAGAACAACTTCGAAGGGCTCAAGCTGCGCTTCAAGTGCATACCCACCGACTACACGGACTCGGGCGATTCCGAGGTCCTCTGTCAGAACCTGCGGACGCTGTTCGACAACCAGGGAGCGAAGGTCGACCTCGAGGTTCCCGACAGCGACATTCCGAAGCCCGACGAAGACGAAGCCATCAAGCCCGACCTGATCGTCGAGCTCACGTCGCGGCAGCTGCACACCGAAAACAGCGCGCTGCAGTGGGTGCTCTTCTACGCGAGCCTGACGATGATCCCCGCGGTCACCGAGGCGACGTTTTCGCAGGACATCATTCTGCGCGACACCGACGGCTTCCTGCTGGGTCAGGACTCGCTGCAGGGCCGCTTCGTTCGCTACGTCGGGCTCGGCTACTGGGCGATCAACGGGCTGATGGATCTGATCGTTCGCGACAAATCCGAGAAGCTCACTGGCGACAACGCGAAGCTCGACTTCTCGCGCGACTTCTACGGGCAGCTGAGCCAGCTGGTCTTCCATGCGCGCATGAAGCAGCTCGTGTTGCGAAACTTCGACGGGCCGATGCCGGGCACAGTCGCGCCTGCGAAAGCCGCTGCGCCGAAAGAAGATCCGAACGCACCGATGGTGCCGTTGCTGCCCGGCTTCCCGTTTCCTCCGCCTACGGCGCCGCCGCCTCCGCGCAACCCTGCCAAGCTGTGAGGGCCGCCGCTGCGATGGGGTTGATGCTCTCGGCCTGCGCCTATGATCCGGCGCCCGGCATCACGCAGACGAAGGCGTACTCGCGCAACCTCGAGTGCAACCGCTTGAGCCAGGCCGAAGCGAACCAGCGGTACCCGGGCCGCGTGCCCGACCTGCAGCCGCGAGGCACGTACAGCAACATCGACGCGCTGGTCTGCGCGACGAAGATTTCGCAGCCGGGTGACCGCCCCGCGCGCGACGACGTGGTGCTGACGTCGCTGAGGGAATCGGTGCAGGAAATCACGCGCCTCGCGAATGCGCTCGTGCCCGAAAAGACGGTGTGGCACGTCGACACGTTCTATCCCGCGCAGCAGGTGGCCCAGAAAATCACGGTGGCGGCGCGCACGGACCTCGCCGAACGCGGCCACAAGGTCTCCGATCGCGTGCCGGTGCTCGCGCCCGGTGACATCGCGGTGCTCGCGCGGCTCGAGCCAAAGAAGGCGTACCCGCTGGCGTGCGCGCGCTACTTCAAAGAAAAGGTGCTCACCGAGCCCGACGCGTTTCTCGGGATGATGATCATGGACGCGCGCGAGACAGACCTTCACGCCGGCATCTGCGTGCGCGGCGAATGGAAGTGGCTCAAATGAAGGCGTGGGCGCTGGTGCTTCTCATCCCCTCGTTCGCCCTCGCGGCCGAGCTCGACCCGAAAGAGTCGCAGCGCGAGCAGCTGGAAAAGCTGCGCACGGAAGTTGCGGGGCAGATTCAGCTGCAGGCGTACGACCTGCTCGACGAGCTCGTGTTCGGCTGGATCCAGGCCGCGCCTTTCGCGCTGCAGACCAACGTCGTGCTCGCCGATGTCAGCGTGCCGGTTGGCTTTTCCAGCGGGCTGCAGGCGCTGATCGAGAACCACTTCAACACGCTGCTGATCAAGAACCCGCAGACGCACCTCACGCTCGCGCACTGCCCCGAGTGCACGTCGCTGGTGGTTCATTCGGGCAGCAAAGGCACCATCGTTGCGCGCGGGTTCGATCAACCCGAAGCGCTGGCCACCGCGGGGAAAATCTCGGGCAGCAAGCACGCCCTGTTTCTCGACTTCGAGGTCGAAGGCGCGTCGCTGGTTCTTCGCGCCCGCATCACTTCGCTCGAGGCCGACCTGCCGATCGTCTACGCGCGCACGATCTCGACGCTGAACACCTCGGCCGCGATGCTGCGCGACCCCGAGCACCTGAAGAGCGCCGAAGAGGCCCGTAAGGAATACCTCGACGCGCTCGAAGGCCGCGGCATCTTCCTCGTCCCGATTCGGCTCGGGGTGCGCGTCTATACCCCGCGCAGCCAGAACCTCATCATCACCCCTGGGGTCTGGCTCTCGCTGGGCATCGAGGCCTCGCTGACGCAAGCACGCGCGTGGACGGCGAGCTTCTCGGCCGGGTTCAGCTGGGCGCCCGAGCTTCACGTCGGCTGGGAAGCGCAGGCCCGCATCGCGCGTCTCGTCAGCGGCTCGACGGTGTCGTTGACCCGGCCCGACCTCTACGTCTTCTTCGGCGGCGCCGTGGTCACCTACTACGGCCGCGAGGCGCTCGCTTTTCGCCGCAACATCCCCACCATCGAAGAGCTCACCATTCTCTTCCGCGACCGCGCGGGCGAGCCCAGCTACACGTACGGCACGATTCAGCTGGGCACCGAGCTGCGCGTGAAGAACCGCGTCAGCGTCATCCTCTTCATGGAATCGGCGCCGGGCATCAACGGGGCGGAAGGCGTGGGCAACTTCCTCGACCTCGGCATCCTCTCGATTCACACCGTCGGCGTGGAGGCCTCGTTTTGTTTCTGAGGGCCACCACCTTTGCCTTGCTGCTGTTGCCGGCTGCGGCGTTCGCGCAGCGCGACACCACGCGCGATGCGCTCGATCGTTTCGAAGAGTCGCTGGCGCTGCGGCTCGAAGAAGGCGCCGGGCTCGTCGTGAAGGACCTGTCGCCCGTCATCGTCGTGAGCACCCTGCCCGCGTTCGAAGAGACGAAGGCCTGGTACCCGACCGCTGCGCTGCAGGCGCTGATTCACGTCTTCGGCACGCAGGGCCTTCGCTCGTGTGAAGCGTGCCGGCAGCCGCGGCTGTTCATGGACGACGGCCGCATCGAGCACAACACCGCCGACCTCGGCACTTCGGAAATCCTGCGGCTCGACGAGATGGCGCGCGGAAAGTCGGCGCCGGCGAAGACGGCGGTGTGGCTCGACGAGACGGCCGAAGGCGTCAGCTTCAAGGTCATCGACCTGCGCAACAGCCGCATCCTGATGGCCGAGAACTTCGACCCGTCGCTGCTCGAGGCCGCACGCACGCGAAAGAATCTGTCGCTGGCCAAAGAGCTCGACCGCCGCGCACGGCAAGACAGCATCACGCACGCGTTCGTCGACATCGCCATCTTGCCCCACCAGCACATCTCGCTCGACTGGACGGAACAGTGGGGCGACACGAACTGCAACCTGTCGGGCTTCACCATCTCGATCATCGACCCCATCATCGGGCTCGGCGGCGCGTACTACCGCGTGCTGCCATTCGCGCTGAACCTGATGGTCGGAGCGAAGCTGATCATGTCCGTGCCCACCGGCCTCATTCAGGCCATCTCGCCCGGCAACCGCCAGGCGCCGTTCGACCCGCTCATCACCGGGGTCTTCGTCGCGCGGCTGCCGTTCGGCCGTTCGAACTTCGGCCTCACGCTGACGGTCTCGACCAACGCGAAGGTCGGCATCGGCATCTCGCTGCTCAACGTCTCGCTGCTGCCCTTCCTGCCATGACCCGACTTCTGCTCATCTGCCTCACGCTCACCGGCTGCGCGGCACGCAACTACACCTACTACCTGGTCGAGCCCGCGCCCGAGAAGCACCCGGCCTTGAAGGAAGAAGGCACGCTGACGCGGCCGTTTGGCTTCGGCTCGACGACGGCGATGAAGGTGCGGTGGAACGACGGGAACCTCATCACCGAGGTCGACATCCCCATGCTCGCGTCGGGGCAGCGCATCGTGGTCGAGCACGCGCCGGGCAGCCGCGACGTGAAGTCGATTCCCACCACGCGGGTGGTGCCTCCGCCGCCGACCGCCGCCGATGCAACGCTGGTCGAGGCGTACCGGGCGCGTGGGCTGCGCGTCGATGACACCGCGCCGGAAGTGAGCATCAGCCGCGCGCGAACGTTGATGCAGGAAGCGATGAAGGGCGGCAACTACTCGTTGGCGCTCGAGTGGGCCGAGACGGTGCTGCAACGCTACAAATCGCACCCCGAGTTTCTTCGGGCAAAGGCGTCGCTGCTGCTGATGATGGGCGAGCGCGACAAGGCAATCGAAGTCTACGAGCAGGTCGAGCAGATCGAGTCCGACCCGGCCGTTCGCAAGAAACTCGAAGAGCTGCAGAAGCAGCAGAAGTAACGGGGGGACCACGTGCAAATCATCGGCTTCATTCTGTTGGCGTTCATCGTGTGGCTTGGCTTCACCGACCGGGGCGATACGACGGTCATTTCGGCGTTCGACGCGCACGCGCTGGCGATGGTCATGCTCGGGTCGACCGCGGCGGTGCTGATCAGCAGCAGCGGCACCACTGCCCTGCGCACGCTGCTTTGTTTGCGCGAGCTGATTCCCGGGTTGCGCGTCATCAGCAAGACGACGAAGGAAATGGAAGCCGAACGCGAGCAGCTGTACGCGTTGTGGCGCGAGGGCAAGCGCAGCGGCGCGCTGTCGATCGCCGAGAAGAGCAAGTTCCCGGCGGTGAAGCAGATGGTCGACCTGATTCTGAACCGGTCGCCCGAGGTCGCGAGCGCCAAGGTGTTTCTCGAGCTGCGCCACGAAGAGCTGCTGCGCTGGCAGCCCGCGGTGAACAACTGGGAAATGCTGTCGAAGCTGGGCCCGGCGTTCGGCATGGTCGGCACCATCACCGGCATGATCCAGATGTTCCGGAACATGAGCGCGGACAACCTGAACATCGGCGCGTCGATGTCGCTGGCGCTGCTGGCCACCCTGTACGGCGTCGCGTTCGGCGCCGGAGCCGCCGGCCCCATCGGCCACTTCCTCAACGGCCTGCTGGACGAACGGCTCGGCTTCCTCGAGCGCTGCGAGAAGAGCGTGAACGAGCTCGTTTCACGTGGCGGGCTTTGAGCCATGCAGCGGCGAACCGCAGGGCATGAAGAAAGCTGGCTGCTGAGCTACGCAGACCTGATCACGAACCTGCTGCTCTTTTTCGTCGTGCTGCTCAGCGCGGCGCAGCTCAACAAGAGCAAGATGCAGCAGATCGTGAAGAGCATCTCGGGCGCTGAACAGCCCGCGAGCCTAGAGTCGATTCGCAAAGAAATCGACGCGCAGATTGCGAAGCAGGAACTGCAGCAGGTCGTGTCGACGAACCTCACGGCCGAAGGGCTCGAGCTGTCGTTGAACTCGGGCCTGGTCTTCGATTCGGGCAAGGCGCTCATCCGCCCCGACTTCGACAAGACGGTGACGGGCATGTTGCAGACGCTGGTGCCCTACTCGGGCAAGTACAGCTTCGCGGTCGAAGGCCACACGGACTCGACGCCGATGTTGAACGGCGGCAGCAACTGGGACTTGAGCAGTGACCGCGCGATCGTGTTGCGCCAGCGGCTCGAAGACATCGGCATCGTGCGCTCGCGCATCCGGGTCGAAGGCTACGCGGACACCAAGCCGCTTCCCGAAGACCAGCTCAAAGGGCTGAGCCCTGAAGATCGCCTCGCCCGGCACCGCCGGGTCGTCGTGAGGATCTACTGATGAAGACCCTGTTTCCGTTGCTGCTCTTGCCGGCCCTGGTGTTCGCGCAGTCGTCGGCGACGCCGGTGCCCGAGAAGCACATTCCTTCGCCCGTGCTGATGGACCTTCGCGCGCTCGAGAGCCAGTTCGATTTGTTCCTGAGCCGCGACTGCGCGCCCGAGAAGTGCGTGTCGAAGGGCTGCGCGTACCGCGACCATGCGGTCGTCGACATTCCGCGCAATGGCTCGCTGCCCGGCCTCGGCCAGAACGAAGGCGTCGGAGCGGTTCCTCCGCAGGAATACCTGACCCAGGCCCGCTGCGAGTTCGCGCACGAGAAGTCGATTCCCGCCAAAGACGTGCAGGCGCTGGTGAAGCGGTTGGAACAGCGGCTGTCGAAGGGCTGGCTGCAGGTCACCGTGTCGCGTCAGGTGCTCGAGCCGATTTCCCCCGCGCTCGCGATCTCACCGCCTCCGCTGCCGGAAGTCGTACCGCCGAAAGTGGAACCGAAAGTCGAGCCCCCGCCCCCGCCGCAGAAATGGGAATGGGACGTGGCGCTGCGAGAGCTCTGGCTCGGGCTCTTGCCGCACTTCTCGTGGATGATTGCGCTGCTGCTCGGCACGCTCGCGACGCTCGCCATCATCTGGGGCGGCCGCCGGCTGGGCACCGAGACGCTGGAAGAAAAGGCGATGGCGGCGCAGCTGGCCGCGGGGTTGCTCGGGCCGAAGGAAGAGCCGAAGCCGGAAGAAGAGCCGCCACCGGCCCTGCCGGCGGAAGACGCGCAGCTGAAGCTCGCCGAGAAGAACGAAGAGGCGGGCTTCATCACCGAGCAGCAGAAGCTGTGGAATGATCGCATCGCGCAGGCAGAGCTCGCGAAAGACGAAGGCGGCGTGGTCGAGCTCTTGCGGGCGTGGCTGAAGGCGGGGGAATTCGCGTACCTCGCGAAGGCCATCTTCCTGTTCGGCGATCGCCTCTCACTCGCGTTCTCGTCCGACGGTCAGCTGGCCAGCCGCAAAGTCGAGTTCGCCGAGTACCTGAAGACGCTGGACGAGAAGACCCTGCCGGTCGACGCCGAGTTCTTCCGCGTGCTCAACCATCACGCGATCAGCTCGTCGTTGCTGGCCCAGTCGGACGTCGAGAGCTACCGCAGCTTGAAGGAAGAGTTCGGGGCCGATGGCCTGGCGCACTTGATCGAGAGCCTGCCGCCGCGCAACGGGGCGCTGCTGTTCGCGATGGTGCCCACCGACGCGCAGCATGAGCTCGCCCGCGCGCTGAAGCCCGACTTGCGGCTGCAGGTGGCATCGCAGCTGCTCGTCTCGAACCGCATCAGCAACGAAGAACGCCAGCACCTGTTCGAGACGCTCGACAACGCGCGGGCCGGCCTGCCGCTGCAGATGCCCAACCAGACGGCGTCGCACGAAATCGTCGACC
>JAYUXE010000684.1:0-4215 GCA_043753165.1 Archangiaceae bacterium
ACGGGCGCCGTCACCCTGACATTCAAGCAAGACGTGCCCGAGCTTCAGCGGCTCAAAGATGCCGTCGTCACGTTCGAGCATCCGTCGCTCGCCAGCACGACGCACGGCACGGGCTGGTCGCTGATCGCGATGACGACGCCAGCCGTTGCGGCCGCGGAGCACGTGAAGGAAATCACCTTCCGCGCCGATGGCTCGTGGCGGCTCGCCGACAGCGCGAACGTCGACGGCTCGGGGCTCGCGTGCACCGTCGAAGTTCTCTTCAGCACGCCCAACGAGTTCCTGCTGGGCCTTCTGCCGTGACCTCGACCTGGCGGCTTCAGCGGCTCTGCTGCTGAAGGATCAGGGTCTTCCCGAACACCTCACGGAACAGGGGCAGCTCGTGCCCCGCGTCCCACAGCTCGAGATCGATCGGCGTCTTCGAGCTCAGCTTCACCACCGCCTTCGTCCCGATGATCGTGCCTTCGACCTTCGTCACCGGCTGGCGGTGGCTGCGATCCAACGAATCGGCCACCCGCAACAGCGTCGCGCACTTCCGGACCAGGCGCGCTTCCAGCGCCGTCAGGCCCGCCATTCCTTCGTGCGTCAACGCCGGAGCGCTTCGCCGGTGGAACCTGGCGATGCAGCCGATCACCATCCGTTCGCGATCCGACAGGCCCGGCAAATCAGCGTTTTGAATCAGGTACTGCGAGTGTTTGTGGTGCCGCTGGTAATTCACGGCGTTGCCGACGTCGTGAAGCAGCGCCGCGACCTCGAGCCACGGCCGCGCCGACGCCGGCAGCTGATGCAGCGGAGCAAGATCGTCGAACAGGGCGAGCGCCAGCTTCGTCACGTGCTTGCAGTGGTGCTCGCTGAAGGCGAACCGCCGGCCCACCGCCACGGCCGCGTCGTGCAGCGTCTCGTCTTGCGCGCCGGGCTTGCGCTTGCTGACCATGTCCTGCAGCAGCCCATCGCGCAGGCCGCGATCGACGCCCATCACCGCTTCGAGCTTCAGGCGCTTCAGCACGGCTTCGAGAATCACGGCTCCTGCCAGCACGATGTCGGCGCGCTTCGGGTCGAACCGCTTGCGGCGCTTCGCCAGATCCATCTCGGCCAGCTCTTGCACCGACGCCGTGATCTGATCGGTGGTGGCGTGGCCCATGCCTTCTTTGCGCGCGTACGCCACGATCGCCTGAATGGTGCCGCTGCTTCCCAGCGCCGTGGTCGGCCCGCGCGGCAGCTTCGTCAGCGACTCTTCCACCGCCTCGCGCGCGAACCGGCGCATCAGCTTGAGCTGCTTGTGCGTGACCTGCCCCGAGTACCCGAACAGCTCGGTGAGCCGCACCGCGCCGATGGCGATGCTCCACAGATCTTTCGGGTGCTCACCAATCGCGAACGCGACCTCGGTCGACCCGCCGCCGATGTCGACGCAGATCGAACGTTTCAGCGGCGGGGTCCCGTGCAACACGCCCAGGCAGATCAGCCGCGCTTCTTCGCGGCCCGAGATGACTTCGAGGTTCAGCTGCGCTTCCTTGCGCGCGCGCCGCACGATCTCTTCGCGGTTCTTCGCCTCGCGCACCGCGCTGGTCGCCACCGCCTTCACCCGCGCGCCATAGCGCCGGCACAACGCCGAGTACCGCCGCAACGTCGACAACAGCCGGTCGGCCACTTCGCGGCTGATGACCCCCGTCTTGAAGAGGCCTTCGCCGGGGCGCACCGGATCCCTTTCCTGGTGCAGCGTCTCCAGCGAGCCGTCGGGCAGCCGCCGCGCCAGCTCGAGCCGAACCGCGTTCGTCCCGACGTCGATCGCCGCCAGCGTCTCTTCCGGAGTCTCCTTCCTCAAGCGTGCAGTCACTGACGCAGAGGTGTAACCCATCTTTCTGGCCACGGGCTCGGTTCGTGCTTACGTGTCAGAACTGTGACGTGAGTGCGCCTCATCTTCCTGTCACCATCGAGACCCATTGGAACTGACCGACCGCCAGCTGTTCATCAACCGAGAGATGTCGTGGCTTGCCTTCAACGAACGCGTGCTGGCAGAGGTGCGAAACGCCACACTGCCGCTGCACGAACGGATCAAATTTCTCGTCATCTCGGCAGGCAACCTCGACGAGTTCTTCATGGTGCGCGTCGCCGGCCTGAAGCAGCAGGTCGCCAACGGCATCGCCGAGCTGTCGGATGACCTGGTGGCCCCGACCGAGGCGCTGACCCAGATCTCTGATCGCACGCACATGATGGTCGCTGAGCAGTACAACGTCTGGCAGACCCAGATGTTGCCCCTGCTGGCGATCAACAAGCTCAACGTGCTCTCACGCACCGAGCTGTCGACCGAACAGAAGGCGGCCGCAAAGGCGCACTTTCAGTCGTCGGTGTTTCCCGCGCTGACGCCCCTGGCGGTCGACCCGGGCCACCCGTTTCCGCACCTTCGCAACAAGTCGATCAACCTCGCCGTCATGCTGCGCCGCGAAGGCCGCCGCCGGAAGAAAGAGCTGAGCGAGACCTCGCTGGCCGTCGTGCAGGTGCCGAGCGTGCTGGCCCGCATCGTCCCGCTGCCTTCCTCGTCGGGTCACGCCTTCCTGCTGCTCGAAGAGCTGATCGCGATGCACGTCGGCGAGCTTTTTCCCGGCTACTCGGTGGAACAGACGATCGGCTTTCGCGTCACCCGAAACTGGGACCTCGACATCGACGAAGAAGAATCGGAAGACCTCTTGTCGACGATTCAGCAAGAGCTGCGCCGCCGCGAACGTGGCGCCGCCGTGCGCCTCGAACTCGACAACGCCGCGTCCACCGCGCTCGAGTCGCAGCTGACCTACGCGCTGAAGCTCACCCCACCCGACGTCTACCGGGTCAACGGCCCTCTGCAGCTGCAAGACCTCAGCGGCCTGTCGGACGCGGATCCCCGCCCCGAGAACCGCCTCGAGCCGATGGTACCCGTGGTGCCCGCATTTCTGCGCGACGCCGAATCGATTCTTCAGGTCGTCGGCCAGCGCGACATTCTGCTTCACCACCCGTACGAGTCTTTCGACCCGGTGGTGCGGTTCATCGAAGAAGCCGCCGACGATCCCAACGTCCTCGCGATCAAGCAGACGCTGTACCGCACCACGGGCGGTGACAGCCCCATCGGCCGGGCGCTGGTGCGCGCTTCGGAAAACGGCAAGCAGGTCGCGGTGCTGGTCGAGCTCAAGGCCCGCCTCGACGAGGCGAACAACATCGCCTGGGCCCGCCGCATGGAAGAGAACGGCGTGCACGTCGTCTATGGGCTGATTGGCCTCAAGACGCACTGCAAGGTCACGATGGTGGTGCGCCGCGAAGGCCACGGCATTCGGCGCTACGTCCACCTCGGCACCGGCAACTACAACCCGAATACGGCGCGCAGCTACACCGACCTTTCGCTGTTCACCGCGCGGCAGGAAATCGCCGACGACGTCACCGCGCTCTTCAACCTGCTCACCGGCTATTCGTCGGCGCCGGCGTGGAAGCGGCTGGCCGTCGCCCCGATGAACTTGCAGACCAAGGTGCTCGATCTCATCGAGACCCAGACGAACCGCGCGAAGAAGGGCGAGCCCGCGCGCATCGCCGGCAAGCTCAACTCACTGGTCGACCCGGCCACCATCCGAGCGCTGTATGCGGCGAGCCAGGCAGGCGTCGACATCGAGCTGCTCGTCCGTGGGATCTGCTGTCTGCGTCCCGGCATGCCCGGCGTCAGCGAGCGCATTCGCGTGACCAGCGTCATCGATCGCTTCCTCGAGCACTCGCGCGTCTTCGCGTTCGGTGTCGGCAGCAACACCGAAGTGTGGATGTCGAGCGCCGACTGGATGCCCCGCAATTTCCAGCGCCGCGTCGAGGTGCTCTTCCCCGTCGAGGATCCGGCAATTCGCGCCCGCATTCTCGAAGAAGTCCTGGGCCTCGGCTTCAAGGACAACGTGAAGGCGCGCCAGCTCACCGTCGACGGCACCTACCTGCCGGCTCCGCTGCAGCTCGACGGGCAGACGGTGCGCAGCCAGGCCCTTCAAGTCGAGCTCGCCCGCCGGGCGCCCGTCGAGATGAAGCTCGAGCCGGTCATTCGGCACGTCGCCTCACCCGTGGGCGAAAAGCCGGCCGAGAAGCCCCCCGGGCCGGGCACGGCAGCCTAGGAAGGTGGCGGCCAACGCCCTGCCCCGGTATGTTGGCCGCACGTTTCCCTCGAAGGAGCTCCAATGATGGGCCTGAAATGGACTGAAATTCTTTTGATCATGGCGGTGC
>JAYUXE010000685.1:0-4214 GCA_043753165.1 Archangiaceae bacterium
GACGCGTGCGGCAGCAACCGCTGGCTGACCGTCGATCGCAGATTCTCGGACAACCGGTTGCGAACGCCCGTCTGCCCTTCAGGCGGGAACACCGACACGATGCGGCTGATCGTGCGGTAGCAGTCCGTGGTGTGAACGGTGGACAGCACGAGGTGCCCCGTCTCTGCAGCCTTCAACGCGATCTCGATCGTCTCCGCGTCGCGCATTTCGCCGACGAGAATCACATCGGGGTCCTGCCGCAGTGCCCCACGCAGCGCGTTGGCGAAGTTCGGAGTGTCCGGCCCAATCTCGCGCTGCGTCACGCGTGAGAAGCGATCCTCGTGCAGGAACTCGATGGGATCCTCGATGGTGAGGATGTGCTTCCGGTAGTGCTGGTTGATGTAGCCGACCATCGCGGCGAGCGTGGAGCTCTTGCCGGATCCGGTGACGCCCGTGACGAGAATCAGCCCGCGTTCTTCCTGGCTGATCTTCTCGAGCACCTTCGGCAGGCCGAGCTTCGCGAAGTCGGGAACCGTGAACGGAATCGCGCGCATGATCGCGCCGATGTTTCCCTTCGTGCGGTGAATGTTCGCGCGGAACCGGCCCACGCCTTCCAGCGCGTAGCTCGTGTCGTGATCGCGCAGCTCTTCGATCTTCCCCGGGTAGTGGCTCGCCGAGAGAATGTGGTGCGCGATCCGCTTCGTGTCTTCCGGCTGCAGCGCCGGCACCTTCACCGGCAACAGTTGCCCGTTGACGCGAAGGGCAGGGGACGCCCCCACCTTGAAATGAACGTCCGACGCGCCGTTCTTCACGGCCGCGCCGAGGAACTGATTGAAGGTCGCAAGCTCCATGTGGTTTCCCCGCGCTACCGAATGGTGACGGACAGCGCCTGCGTCTTCGCCAGCATCGACGTCGTGCGCCGCAGGCGATCCGACAGCGTGCGGCAGAAGCTCTTGAACACCTTCACGCCCAGCTTGTCGTCGCTGCCGAGCAACGCCTCGAATCGATCGCGCGGCATCTTGAGCAGCCGGCACTCGCCGACCGTCGTCACCCGCGCGCTCGTGAGCAGGTCATCGATCAGCGACATCTCGCCGAAGAGATCGCCCTCTTTCAGGCGGCCGATTTCTTCGCTGACTTCATGCTTGCCGTCCGCGTTGCCATCTCGCGTGACGCGCACTTCGCCCTTCTGAATCACATAGAGGGCATCACCCAGTGCGTTCTCCTCGATCACCACCGTGTCGGGTGGCAGGTCGAGGTAGTGGATGATGCTCCCCAGCCGGGTGGTCTCGTCGAAGCTGAGCTTCTGAAAGAGGTGAAGCTTCTGCAGCAGCTCCACCCCTTCGAATTCTCCAAATCCTTGAAGCTCGAGCTCCACGAAACCTCCGTTGATTAGTTGCAGGCCCCGACGCCCATGCCGAACGTCAGACCCTGGCAGGCGCCCGTCGCGCACGCCGGCGTTCCACCGTCCGTGTTGCAGACCTGACGGCAGCTGCCCGCGCCACCGTTGTTCAAGCACAGCAGGCCCTTCGCGCACTGGTTGCCGCCCTGGCAGGCACCGCCGACTGCCGTCGTGCCGGCCGGGAAGCAGCCTGCACTCGTCGCAGAGACCGGGTAGCAACCGTTCGTGCCCGGCGTGCAGTCCTGGAGAAGCAGGCTGCACATCGGAGGGGCCGGCTGGCAGATCAGCGGGCGCTCGTTGCTGCCCGGAACCGTCAGCTGCGTGTTGCAGAGGCGGCCGGCGACGCAGTCGTTGGTGTTGCGGCAAAACTTCGCGCAGCCGAGGCCCATGCCGCCGTCGTTGAACTTCTGGTTGCCAACGCACACCGTGCCCTTCGCGCAGGACACCGTCTGGCTGCACTCCTGGCCTTCGGTCGCCGTGCCGTCAGCGAAGCAGTCGCGGCCGCCGTCGGGGCCGTAGTTGCACTGGCTGCCCGCCGTGTTGCAGTTCTGCGAAACGATGTCGCAGCCGCCGAGGCACGAACCCACCGCGCCGCCCGTCGCCGTCAGGTAGCAGAACTGAGGAGCCGTGCAGCTGCCCGCGTCCAAGAGCGTGCAGTTGGACGAGGCCGACCCACCACCCGTGCCGCTGCCGCCGCCCACGCCAGAACCGCCACCAGTGCCGGTGCCAGTGCCGCCGCCAGTGCCAGTGCCGCCCCCGGTGCCAGTGCCGCCCCCGGTGCCAGTGCCGCCCCCGGTGCCAGTGCCGCCGCCGGTGCCTGTGCCGCCGCCAGTGCCCGTGCCGCCCCCGGTGCCAGTGCCGCCGCCGGTGCCCGTACCGCCGCCCGTCGCCTTGCCACCGCCGGTGCCGGTGCCGGAGCCGCCGCCGGTCGCCTTACCGCCGCCCGTGCCGCCGCCGGTGCCACTTCCACCGCCGCCGCCCGTCGTCGAGCTGCTGCCACACGCCGCTACCGTCGCGCAAAGCGCCAAAACCAGAAACCGATTCATTTTGTGTTCTCCCCCCGCAGGCCGGGCCCTGCGGTCTACATCCGTGAAAGTTAGACGACCTTCGACTTGGCCCAGAGCAGCTCGAACTGCGACTGGAACTGGGCGGCAAATTCGGGGTGGTTCTTAACAGTGAATCTGTCTTCCGAGTGTTTCGTTGACGAGCTCTCGGAAAAATTCGCGCTGCCTGAAAAGGCGTCGTCCCCGGCGACTCCGAACTTCTCGTGCATCGTCTTCGCCGACTGAACGCGGATGTCGATCGGAGCTGTTGGGCGAGAGCGCGGCCTCGTCGTTGTTCCAGAAGCCGGCGAACTCGTCGGTGTACTGCTCGACGGGGCGGCGCGTCGCGGCGTCGACGGCCGAGTACACGGTGAGATCTTCGTAGTTCTTCGTGTCGGCGGTGGACGACCAGTTGAAGCTGCCGGTGACGAGGCGATCGGGCCGCCCGTCGATCGAGGTCGAGAAGCCCTTGTGGTGGTTCAAGCCCTTCGTGCTGTTGTGATCGTAGACGGGCGTGCCTTTGGTCGGGCTCCATGTGTACGGGAAGTCCTTCTTGAACTTCACCTCGATGTTGGGGAGCTTTTCCTTCAAGAGCTCGGGCAGCGCGTTGCCGCCGGTGGCTCTGGCCTGGCCCGAGTCGGCGATGATCCGGAACTTCACGTTCGGGTTCTGCTTCGCCGCGTCGGAAATCGCCTTCTGAATTCCGTCGCTCTGGAACTCGAAGATCATCATGTTCACTTCGACGGGCTTGCCCTTCGCGCGCTCGATGGTGCCAGCGAGCTCGGCCAGCAGCTTCTTCTCGAGGCTTTCTTGAAAAGTGAAGTGCAGCGACACGCCGTCGAGGTTGCCCAGCGATGACATCGACTTGAGCTGCGTGTGGGCGAGCTCGATGCCGACCCCCAGCTGCGACGGAGTCAGGCGGGACGCGGCGGCGGCTGCGGCTGCGGTGTCGAACGCGTCAGCAATGACCTGCACTTCGCCGACGGTGAGGTACTTGTCGCCGTTGACGGTCGCAGCGGCGACGAGCGCTTCCTTGATCTTCGCCTGGTCGGCTGGGTTGCTGGCGCGGGCGAGAATGCGATCGACCAGGGGGCGGGCGCCCGCAGAGATCTTCAGCTGGTCGAGGCTCGGCGTGTGGAATTCTCGGGTAAAAGAGTAGGCTCCGGATACTTCAAGGCCGCCTCGAATTCGAGGTCTCAAACTGTTGTCGCTGACACGCCGCTGCTGGCTGCTGATCCTCCCGCTTCTCGCCTGCTCTCCTGGCCCCGTCACCACTCGGTGCGACGCAGTCGTGTGCGCGTCGGGCACCACCTGTCTTCTGGACACGGGCCGCTGCTCGAACCCGGTGCCGCCCGACGCCGGCACGGGGTGCGTGGATGACACCCGGTGTCTCGTCCCGTCGCCGCGTTGTCTGGTGGCGCAGAACCGTTGCGTGGCGTGCCTCGACGACGGCGACTGCGCGGCGGGCAGCTGCGACAAGGCGGTGAACGAGTGCATCAGCCTGCCCGACTCGTGCGCGACCGCGCGGAAGCTCGACCTGTCGACGGGCAAGACGGTCGTCACTGCCGACACCAGCCGCGCGAATGACGACACCCGGCTGTCGTGCGCGCTCTCGGGCACCAAGTCGAATGATCTCGTCTGGGCGCTGGAGATCACCGAACGGCGCCGCGTCGTCGCCACCGTCACCCCTGCGGTCGGCGGAGCGCTGCGCCCCGTCATCGCCCTTCGCACCCAGTGCAGCTCAATCGACCCGAGCACCAACCTCGACTGCGCGTATCCGACCACCACCGGCT
>JAYUXE010000686.1:0-1670 GCA_043753165.1 Archangiaceae bacterium
AGGCACCACGCGCTGACGTCGTCGACCGCGGCGCAGGTGAGCGCGATGACCCCAATCGGCTCTTTCGACAGCCCGCTGTCTTTGACGATGCGCGCGAGCACGGGAAACGCGGTGACGGACATCGCGACGCCGAGGAAAAGCACGAAGGGCAGCTTCTGAACGCCTTCCGTCGCGTAGCGCTCGAACATCACCAGCCCGAGGCCCACCCCCAGCGTGAAAGGCACCAGCACGCTGAAGTTCGAGATCATCATCGACGCGCGTTTGCGCTCTTTCAGCGCCGTCGTGTCGAGCTCCATGCCGACCAGGAACATGAAGAGCACCACGCCGATCTGCGAGATCATGCCCAGGCTCGGAGCCACCGTCGGCGGCAGCACGAACGCCAGCGTCTCGGGCGAGAGGCGGCCGAGGAAAGACGGACCCAGAAGCAACCCGGCGACGACCTCGCCGATGACGGGCGGCTGGCCGATGCGGGCGAACAGCGCGCCCAGCAACCGCGCGCAGATGACGATCACCAGCATCGCCAACAAGACGTGAAAGAGAGGACCCATCGGACGGCTGGGTTTGCCCCAGGAGCCGGGTCGATGTCGAGCTTGGCAGTGGCCGCCCGGACAGCGATATTGCCGCCCCCGTGCTTCGACCAGCCTTCGTCGTCCTGCTGATCAGCACCGGCTGCGCCACGTCGCCACAGATGAACGTGGATCTGAACTGGACGATTCCGCCCGACAGCGTGCCGGACAGCGTTCATGCGGCGGACGCGGGCTTCACGCCGGCCCGGCTGGTGTTCGCCGGCAACAAGGTGCTGTCGAACGACGTGTACCTGGCCGTGCTGGGAATGAAAGAATTCAACGCCGACGCCGAAACCGCGGCGACGATTCAGCGGAAGCTGTCGACGTTTCTGCGCGAGGCCGGCTACGAGCTGTCGAGCGTTCACTGCATCGCGCACGACAACCAGATCGACATCGGCATCAACGAAGGCCGGCTCGAGAAGATCGTCTACCGCGGCCGCCTGTCGGTGCAGTCGCTGCAGTTCACCTTCGCGCTCGAGCTGCCGCACGAAGTCTTCAACCGGCCCGAGCTCGAACGGCAGACGGCGGCGCTCGAGAAGCGGCTCAACATCGGGCACATCTGGTTCGTGCTGGTGCCGACGGCGCAGGTCTCGCACCTGGGCCCCCAGCTCGAGAAGCTGCCCGAGATTCGCGGCTTCGAGCTGCTGCACGAGCGCGAGCCGTGGGAACTGCACTTCTTCTTCACCGAGCAGGAATGGGGCAACGGGCTCGGCATCGACATTCGCAGCAGCTACCTCGACGGCCTCGAGCTGGGCGCGAACTACATGAGGGAAAGCCTGATTCTCGAGGGCGACCGCGCGCGATTCGCGGCCAGCGGCGGCATCGGGCTTCGCAACCGGCTCAGCGATGGCGGCATCTACCCCTTCTTCAGCCGCACCGCGTTCGACGTGCGCTGGTATTCGCCGGCGGTCGTCGCCGATGTTCGGCCGGCGCTGATCTTCAAGGGCGACCTGATCGCGCGGCAGCAGATCGACAAGTTCATCCAGCTCGAGAACTACTACGCCGGCACCGCGTCTGGGGCGTTCAACCTGTCGGCAGTCGTCCGAAGCGGGCTCACGGTGTCAGTCGGAGCGGGGATTCAGTGGCGACGCATCTGGGATCTGA
>JAYUXE010000687.1:0-1670 GCA_043753165.1 Archangiaceae bacterium
GTCGAGCCCGTCGGCGCGGGCACCGCCGTCGGCGGCGGGGCCTGGGTGAGCGTGACCAGCAGGGCAAAGAGAGGCGCGGCAGCCGTCATGGGTTCTCCGGTGCATGAAAAGGCGACGCACCATCGCCGAGGTTTGGCGCCGATGGCAGTAAGAAGAAGGCATGACTTCGGATCGGCTGCCGCCCGATGCCCAGACGCTGGACGGCGGTTTCGGCGACACGGCCATTTCCCAGGGGAACAGCGGGTCGCAGCCGGCGCTGCTGCCCGGCGGGACCATTGGCCGCTACGTCATTCGCGATTCCATCGGCGAAGGCGGCATGGGCATCATCTACACCGCTGATGGGCAGCCCCGGCTACATGGTGCCCGAACAGTACGCGGGCATCGCCACGTCAGCCGCCACCGATCAGTTCGCGTTCTGCATCGCGCTGTACGAGGCGCTGTACGGCGCGCGGCCCTTTCTCGGGAAGACCCTGCCCGAGCTCTCGCACGCGACGAACCTCGGCAAGGTGCCGTTGCCGCCGAAGGGTTCGACGGTGCCGCCGTGGATTCACGCGGTCATCGCCAGGGGGCTTTCGGTGGATCCGGCGAACCGGCACCCGTCGATGGCGGCGCTGCTGCTCGCGCTGGCGAAAGATCCGGCGCAGGTGCTGCGGCGGCGCGTCGCGATTGGCGCGGCGGTGTTCGTGCTCGCGGCGATTGGCGGCAGCCTGGTCTACCTGCAGCAACAGCAGGCGCGGGTGTGCCGCGGCGCCGAGGCGATGCTCGAGCACGTCTGGGACGCGGAAGTGGCGCTGCGGGGCCGGCAAGCGTTCGAGGCGACGGGCAAGTCGTACGCGGCGCTGTCGTGGCAGACGGCCAGCGCGGCGCTCGATGGGTACGCGAAGCACTGGGTCGCAGCGCGAATCGAGACGTGTGAGGCGACGCGCATTCGCGGCGAGCAGACGGACGCACAGTTGCTGTTGCGGACCACGTGTCTCGATCGCCGGCTCGACGAGCTCGGAGCGTTGGCCGCTGCGTTCGCCGTCGCCGACACGACCGTGGTGGATCAATCGGCCGCCGCGGTGGCGAAGCTGACGCCGCTGGCGGAATGGCAGGCGGGCGATCGCGCTGCGTCGTTGGTTCGGTACCGCCAGTCGCTGGCGATGGTGATTCGGCTGGAAGGCAGCGCGTCGCCGGCACACTGGAAGACGCGGTGGGCCGGCACGAAGAAGGCGCGCAGCTGCTCGGTGCGGCGATTGCGCACTTCGAGGTCGTCAGCGGAAAAGACCACCCGTACGTCACGCAGCTCGCCGTCGACTACGGCCGCAGCCTGATGGCACTGAAGAAGTACGAGCAGGCGCTGGCGAACTTCGATCGCTTCATCGTCAACGAGCTCCGTCTCGGAGGAAAGAGCCCCGAGCTCGCGCTGGCCTACGCCGACAGCGCACGCGCCGCGGCTGCCCTGAAGCGTCCGGCCGACGCGCTCGCCCGGTACGAAAACGCCCTGGCGCTGCTGCCGATCGCCAAGCACCCCGAAGCGCCCGGCATCGCCTTCGAGCTCGCGCAGGCCTTGTGGCCGTCAGATCCGCAGCGCGCCAAAGGGCTCGCCGCTGAGGCCCGCGCAAAGCTGCCCGCGGGGAAGGAAGCCGATGCCGTCGATGCGTGGCTTGCAAGGCGCTAACGCAGGTCGT
>JAYUXE010000688.1:0-4212 GCA_043753165.1 Archangiaceae bacterium
CGCAGCATCGTCACTGCGCTCGTCCGCCTCGAAGGCAAACCGTTCGGGCTCCTCGCCAACGACACCTTCCACCTCGGTGGAGCGATCGACGCGGACGCCGCCGACAAAGCCTCTCGCTTCTTCCAGCTCTGCGACGCGTTCGGCCTGCCCCTCGTCTCTCTTTGCGACACGCCGGGCTTCATGGTCGGGCCGCCCGCCGAGGCCACCGCCCTGGTGCGCCACGCGTCGCGCATGTTCATCAATGCCGGCAGCCTCACCGTGCCGTACTTCACCGTCGTGTTGCGCCGCGGCTACGGCCTGGGCGCGCAGGCGATGGGCGGCGGTCACTTTCACGCGGCGTTCTTCACCGTCTCGTGGCCCGCGGGCGAGTTCGGCGGGATGAACCTCGAAGGCGCGGTGCGGTTGGGGATGAAGAAAGAGCTCGCCGCGATCGAGGATCCCGCCGACCGCGAGTCGATGTTGAACGCAATGGTCGCCGAGGCGTACGCGCGCGGAAAAGCCGTGAACCTCGCCTCTCTTCTGGAAATCGACGCCGTCATCGACCCCGCCGAGACGCGCAGGTGGATCCTTCGCGGGCTCTCGTCCGTGCCGCCGCGCGCGCCTCGCCGCCGGGCGATTGACGCGTGGTGAGCTCACAGTCGGCCACATTCTGATTTCTGAAAAAAGAATGCGCCGCACCACGAAACCATTCGATGGTCGCGCAGGCGCGAGGTAAAGAGCCGAGTTCGATTTGTTGGTTTCGGTGCCGGGCCGGGGGACACGATGTCGGACTCGAACCAACGCGAGACACCGGGTGCAATTCCTGCGGCAGAGGTGACTCCGCCGTTGCCGTCGTCTGCTCCGGGTTGCATGCCGTGGGCGTCGTTTCCGTGGGGCGGGCTTCCCGGCTTCTCGAGCACAGGCTGGGGCCCTGAAGGAAATACGGTCGGCCGGCTGGCGACAGAGCCGCCAGCTCTGGTGCAGAGCCCACCTGGCTTCGACGCATGGTTCGTTCGCCGCCAGTTTCCGATGATGGAAGAGAAGGTCGAGGGCAAGCGGGTGGTCTGGCTCGACAACGCGACCACCACGCAGAAGCCGCGCACCGTCATCGATCGCCTCACGCGGTTCTACGAGCACGAGCACGGGTTGCCCGCGCGCGCGGCGGCGGCGGTCGAGTCGGCGCGCGAGGCCGTCAGGCGGCTGCTCAATGCGGGGGTGGCCAAAGAGATCCGCTTCGTCAGCGGCACCGCCGAAGGCGTTCGCGCGATCGCGTACGCGTGGGCCACAGCGCTCGCACCCGGCGACGAAGTGCTGGCCGACGAAGGTGAACACTTCAGCTGCTGGCAGGCCGTCGCCGCGACCTGCGGCGCGAAACTCACCGTCCTGCCGCGCAACGCCGACGGAGCCGTGCGCGTCGACGAGTTCCGAAAGCTCGTCAGCACCCGCACCCGCATCGTCGCGCTGACGCACGTTACGTCGGCTTCGGGAACCCTGGCCCCGGTCGAGCTGCTGACGTCCATCGCCCGCGGTGCGCACGCGCGGGTCCTCATCGATGGAGCGCATGCGGTCGCCCACGTTCCCGTCGACGTTCAGGCAATCGGCTGCGACGCCTACGTCGTGTCCGGCCCCCACGCCTTCGGCCCGACCGGCAGCGGAGCGGTGTTTTGCGCGGATGCAGCGGCGGACGAAGGGCTGGCCGCTGACGCCGTCTCGCTGGGCGCCGCCGCCGACTGGTTGAGATCCGTCGGAATGAAGAACGTCGCCGCCTTCGAACGGCAGCTGTTGTTTCACGCAGCCAGGCGGCTGGCCGAAGTTCCCGGAGCCACCCTTCTTCACGGCGCCGCCGAGCCCATCGCCATTCTTCCCGTCGCGATCGCCGACGCGCCAGCGGCCGAGGTCGTTCTGTCGCTGTCGCGCGAGGGCGTCTTCACCAGCGTCGCCGCCGGCTGTCTGCGTGTTGCCGCCGCCGTCTACAACTCGCGCGAAGACATCGACGCCTTCATCGACGCGCTGAAGGCACGGAAGCCGGCTCGCCTTCGATTGGTGCCGGCGGGCTGAGCGCGCGCAGGAACTCCACTGCGGATTTCAGTGAACGAGCGCGCCCTGCGGCTGCCCGGGAAGTTCGGCTTCGGTGGGTTGTCCGGCGTCTTTCGGAGCGCCGAGAATCAGCAGCGCCATCGCGACCTGGCAGACGGCGACGACGACGCCAATCGACCACATCAGGGGAACTCCGCCGTGCTCAGCCATCGCGGCGATGCCCATCGGCACGAACGCGGCCGGCAGTGCACCCACGTGGTAGACGATGCCGACGGCGCGGGCGCGCAGGCGGGCGGGAAACAAAGAGGTGAGCAGCAGCGGCGAGACGCCCGAGTAGCCGGCGCCGCAAAGCCCACCAAGAAACGCTCCGACGAGCAGCAGATTCGGCGCCCACCCGACGTACAGCGGCGTGAGCACGGCCATCAACAGCGCCGGCACCGAGACCGCCCAGATGACGCCCTTCTTCATCGCGAGCCAGCCGCACACGACGGCGCCGACGAGCATGCCGACGTTGAAGAGCGCGACGTGCAGCGAGACCGCTTGCATCGAGAAGCTGTAGCTCTTCATCAGCAGCACGGCGTAGTTGCCGGTGAGCGCGTAGTAGCCGCCGAAGCCGGCCGACATCGCGAGCGAGCCCCACGCGAGGCGCTTCACCACGCCGGGGGTGCGGAAGACCTCGCCCCACGAGACTTCGGCCACCTTGGCCGCCTTGCCTGCCTTCCATTCGGGGCTTTCGGGCACGAAGTAGCGAATGGGCAGCGCGAGCAGCGCGGGGATCGCGGCGACGATGAACAGCGCGCGCCAGCCCCAGACGGGCACGATGAAGGCGGCAGCGACGGCGGCCAGCAGGTAGCCGACGGCCCAGCTGCCCTGCAGAATTCCAGAAGCGATGCCGCGGCTGCGGGCAGGCCAGTTCTCCATCGCCAGCGTGGCGCCCGACGTCCATTCGGCGCCCATGCCGAAGCCGAACAACGTGCGCAGGACGATGACCCACATGAACGACGGAGCGAACGCGATCAAGCCGTCGCACACCGCGAACCAGATGACCGAGATCATCAACGGCAACTTCCGGCCCCACTTGTCGGCGGCCCAGCCAGCGACCAGGGCCCCCAGCAGCCGCATCATCAGGGTCAGCGCGATGGTGCCCGCGGTCGATGTGTAGCTGACACCGAACTCTTCGGTGATCTGCTTCATCACGAGCAGGAAGACGGTGAAGTCGAAGGCATCCATCACCCAGCCAATCCACGCGGCTGAGAAAGAGGCCCATTGGCCCTTCGTCGGTTCTTTCCACCACGGGCCCAAATTCGGTGCTGCCGCTGCAGTCGTCATGCGTTCCCCGGGTTCCACTTGAAAATCGATGAGGCCATCGCGACGTGCCTCACTTCTTCTTCCCCAACCTGCGGGCAGAGAGCAGGCCGTTGCCGACGAACTCCATCACTTCGTCGACGACGCGATCGAGGTGCTCCGGGCTTTCCCAGATGACGAAGCGCATGCCGAGCATGTCGGCGATGCCCATCAGCGCGTAGGCCATCACTTCGGGGTCGAAATCGCCGATCTCACCGCGTTCCATCGCGCGGCTCAGGCCCTTCGTGTACGCGGCAGCGAGGCTCTTGTAGTAGCGGTGGTAGACCTCGACGTCGACGAACTCGGCCTGGCGAACGATGCGGTAGAGGTTGTGGTGCTTGCTGGCGAACTCGAAGAACGCCTTGAAGCCCGCGCGTTCCACCCCAAGGCGGTTCGTCGCCGACTTCACCTTTGCAGAGAGCGCGGCGCGAAGCCGCGAGCCGAGCTCGTCGACCAGCTGGATGAACACCGCCAGCTTGTGCGGGAAGTAGATGTAGAAGGTCCCCAACGCCACGCCGGCCCGCCGGGTGATTTCGGCCACCGACGCCTGCTCGTAGCCCGCCTCGCCAAACACCTGCTCGGCTGCTTCGAGAAGCTGGGCGCGGGTCTTCGCTCCACGCAGGGTCAGCTTCTTTGCCGGGCCGGAATGTGAAACCTGATTCATGTCTCAGCTCTGTCTCAAAAACATGAACATGATGTCAAGTTCATGTTTATTCCTTAGCCATTACAAGTGCTTGTGTTTTCGACGGGCCCGCCGGTCGCAGAGGTCGGAGGTCACTCCGGGTGACGGAGGCCTCCGGTCCGCGAAAGCTGTGGTCACCATTGACGGCGGCGTCGCTTCGGCGCCCATGG
>JAYUXE010000689.1:0-1669 GCA_043753165.1 Archangiaceae bacterium
AGGTGACGCAGGTGACGAGCATCTCGCCGAAGGCGGCAGCGAGCTTCGTGTCGTCTTTTGTGACAGCGGCGGCGGCGAGATCTTTTGCCCGAAGGCGCAGCGCGTCCTGCAGCACGAAGAACCGTTCGGGCAGCGCGCTGTTGAGCTCGTCGCGGGCCTCGGCAATGGGGCGGACGAGGCGGGGCTCTTCGGCGATGTCGGTGGCGATGACCTTCACGAGGTCTCGCTGCAGCAGCGTGACGGCGAGCACGAGGCGCGATTGATCATGCCCATGCCGCTGCATGCGCCGATGCAGGGCCGCGCGTGCCAGCGGCGACAAATAGTCAGGAGTCGGCAGCGCGGTCATCGGCTTCGGCGCGTCGGCGGCAGGTACAGGAAGGGACAACAGGACGCAGGCGATCGCGAGCAGGGGTCTCATGGCCGCAGCGCAGTGCAATGTGGCGACCACGAGCCGGAACGACGAATGCAGAAAGGAACAGCATGACTCCTCTGCAAAAGGTTCGATGGTGGATGAAGACAGGGCTGCACGCATTCGTCGGGCTGTCTGCGTTGCTGGGTGGCGGGGCGCTGGCAGCGTGGCCAAGCGGGAAGATGCTGCGGCTGCCCGTGACGGTGCTCGAAGGCTCGGGCTTCACCGACTTCCTGTTGCCGGGGCTGATTCTCTACGGCGCAGTCGGGGTGATGAACCTGCTGGCCACGTACTGCGTCGCGCGCGGCGAAGACGGCTCGGAGTTCATCTCGTTCATTGCCGCGGCCGGGCTGATGCTGTGGCTCGGCGTCCAGGCGCTGACGCTCAACGTGTCGCACCCGATGCAGTGGGTCTACGCGGCGATTGGGATGTTGCTGCTGGTCGACGCGGTGTTGCCGGGTCAAGGCGAGGCGGGCTTGAAACCCGTGACGGTTCGATGAAATGTTTACCACCGTCGTCTGGCTGCGCGCGCGATCGCACCTGTTGAAGGCGAAGAACCAGCGCCAGGATTCTTGAGACGCAGAGATTGCGCGCGGGACACCCGTTCGACACGGCGCAAGGGTCGGCGCACAAGTTGCTGAACGCGGGGCATGACCATCGTCTGCGCCACCAACTTCTCGCCCGAGTCGATCGCGACCACTACTTTCGCCGCCCGTCTGGCTGCAAAAGCGAAAGAGACGTTGTGGCTCGTTTACGTGCTGCCGAAGGACGCCGCGCGCTTGATTGGCACTGCCGCCGCCACAACGGCCGAAGGGGCCCTGTCGAATGAAAGGGCGCGGACCCGAGAGCTGGGAGCGACGACGCAGGCTTCGCTGCTCATTGGAAGCCTTCACAACGAGCTTCCAACGTTCGTCACCGAGCATGGCGCGTCGCTGGTGCTGGCGGCCGAGACGGCGCACATCCCCGGGGGTGAGAGCGGAACCCTGGCCCGGCTCGGGCGCCAGCTCGAGGTACCGCTGTGGACGATGCGAGACCCCGGGAAGTGGGAAGCCTGGTTGCAAGGGGAGCGCACCTTGAAAGTGATGGTCGGGGTCGACCAGAGCCACAGCACCGATGCGGCAGCGAAGTGGGTCGAGTGGCTGGCGAAGTGGGGAAAGCTCGAAGTCCTCGGGGGCCACATCTACTTCCCCGCTGCGGAATCGCACCGGCGCGGGCTTCAACTTCCACAGTCCTGGGACGACGCGAGCGTCGAGCTGGTGG
>JAYUXE010000690.1:0-4211 GCA_043753165.1 Archangiaceae bacterium
AACGGAAAAGCCGCCGAGGTCGAGGCGAAGATTGTGAAGCTGTTCGAGCAGCGCGGCGTCGCGCGGCCCCGCTACCAGGGCACGGTTCCCGACGGAAACGATGGGCTCGGCTTGATGCTGCTGGGCGTGTCGGGCGACGAAGTGCTGCCGCGCGACGTGTACGAAAAGATTCGTGCGGCGACCCTGACGACCGTTCGCGGCACCGTGCAGGCCGACATCCTCAAGGAAGACCAGGCGCAAAACACCTGCATCTTCTCGACGGAGTTCGCGCTGCAGCTGATGGGCGACATCCAGCAGTACTTCATCGACCAGAAGGTGCGGAACTTCTACTCGGTGTCGATTTCCGGGTACCACATCGCCGAAGCAGGGGCGAACCCCATCAGCCAGCTCGCCTTCACGCTCGCGAACGGGTTCACCTTCGTCGAGTACTACCTGTCGCGCGGCATGAAGATCGACGACTTCGCCGCGAACCTTTCGTTCTTCTTCTCGAACGGAATGGACCCCGAGTACGCCGTCATCGGTCGCGTCGCGCGCAGAATCTGGGCGAGGACGATGCGCGACAAGTACGGCGGCAACGAACGGTCGCAGAAATTGAAGTACCACATTCAAACGTCCGGCCGTTCGCTGCACGCGCAAGAGATTGCGTTCAACGACATCCGCACCACGCTTCAGGCGCTGCTCGCGCTGCAGGACAACTGCAACTCGCTGCACACCAACGCGTACGACGAGGCCATCACCACGCCCACCGAGGAAAGCGTTCGGCGCGCGCTCGCGATTCAGCTCGTCATCAACAAGGAATTCGGGCTCGGCCGGCACGAGAACCCCACGCAGGGCTCGTTCATCATCGAAGAGCTCACCGACCTCGTCGAAGCCGCGGTGCTCAAAGAGTTCCGTTCGATCTCCGAGCGCGGCGGCGTACTCGGCGCGATGGAACGCATGTACCAGCGCTCGAAGATTCAGGAAGAGTCGCTGCACTACGAGACGCTGAAGCACGACGGCACGCTGCCCATCATCGGCGTCAACACCTTCCTCGATCCAAAGGGCTCACCCACCGTTCAGCCCGCCGAGGTCATTCGCGCGACGAAGGAAGAGAAGGACTACGCGATCGCCGCGCGCGATGCGTTCTGGAAGCGGAACGAGGCGGTCGCTGCGGCGGCGCTCGAAGGAATTCAGAAGGCGGCCATCGAAGGGAAGAATGTCTTCGAGGCCCTGATGAACGCCTGCAAGGTCTGCACGCTCGGCCAGCTGTCCGGCGCGATGTACGAGGTCGGCGGTCAGTACCGGCGGAACATGTGAGGCGGGTCGCTCAGTCGACGTGGAAGGTGAGGCTCGACCAATAGCTGCGCCAGTCGGCGTCTGGCTCGGTCGAACGTTCCATGTGGACGAGGCCGATGAACCAATCACCACTGCGGGCGAAGGTGAGCTCGGCCTTTCCGTCGGGTCCCGTGCGCAGGTGCTGCGCCTTCACGACCGTGCTCGAACGGCTCGCGATTGTCAGCGCCGCGCCCGGCAATGGTTTGCCCTTCAGCAGGACTTGCACCTTCAACGTGCCGGTTGCCTTGCGCGGACTCGTCAACGGCACGACTTCGAGGTCCTGCCCGATGGGCTTCAGCAGAAGCTCGTCGTCGGCGCCAAACACCAGCGTCTTCATCGAGCGCGAGTATTTTTCGCGGCCTGGTACGTCTTCTTCATTTCGTTCGACGCGCTGGGCCAGGACGTTGATCAGTCGTTCTTCCAGCAGGTACGCGGCGAACTTTTCCGCGTCGAGCTCGATCTGCCTCGTTGTCGAGTCCAGCGCGATCACCATCGACGCTTTTTCCATCGGCACCACGGCAATCGGCTGCGTGTCCTCGCGCAGCGTCGCGAGCAGGTCGCGCCGGCCCTTCGAGGTGATTGCGGCGAAGCGCGCGTAACGGTCGCGGCTCTTCAGCAACGCCGGCTCGGCCGACGACAAGTGCTCACCAACCTGTAGGTAGAGCTTGAAAGACTTGCCCGCCACCGGAGCCACCGGCTCGGTCTCCAACCACTGGTCGTGCGCTTCGGCCGCCGTGCAGATGAGCGCCGCGCAACACAGAAGAAGCTTCATGGATTTCCCCCTCACCCAGGCAGGCGGCCAGTCTTCACCCAGGCCGCAGTTCGAGCAGCAACAATCCTTTCAACGCCTGATTCTTCCAGGCGGTCAAAGCGCGGCCGGGCCGCGAGTCGTTGACTTCGATTGCCGCTGCCCGTACGAGCGAGCCGTTAGCGGTCAAGGGAATCCGGTGTGAATCCGGAGCTGCCCCGCAGCGGTAATCAGGAACGAACACCGTCATCAAAGCACTGGGAGACTCTGTTCCTGGGAAGCGACGGTCAGTAGGAGCCGAAGTCGGCGCGCCTGAAAGTCCGAAGACCTGCCGTTGACGTGTGGTCCAACCGCTCCGAGGGGGGCGTGGGGGCGTCAGACGTCCGCATGTCTTTCTTTCGGCCTTCTCTCGTTTCCCACGTCCGTCGACGGGCTCACCGGCCGTGGGGCCGAAGGAAGTTCGACATGATGTACGGAAAGAAATCTCTCAGCCTGGGCGCGCTGTGCTTCGCGCTCGTTTCATTCAACGCCTGCGGTCCCGGCACCGAGACGCCCGACGGCGGATCCGGCGGAGGCAAAGCGACCGGCGGCGGAAGTGGTACTGGCGGAGGTAAGGCCACCGGCGGCGGAACTGGCACCGGTGGCGGCGTCGGAACCGGTGGCGGCGTCGGAACCGGTGGCGGAACTGGCACCGGCGGCGGAACTGGTAGCGGCGGCGGCGTCGGAACGGGCGGCGGCGTCGGAACGGGCGGGGGCAGCGCGACGCTTCCGGACGGCGGCGTGAACTGCGCGGTGGTCGCGTTGGATCCGAAGCTCGGCACGCTGGTGCTCGGCGCGGGTTTCACCGTTCAAGAGGCTCCGACGTTGCCGGTGAACGTGCTGACGGTCGAACGCAACGGCACCACGCTGTACGCGCTGGGCACCCAGACGGCGACGAGCGCCGCGGTCGGCATCTTCAGCCTCGGCACGTTCCCGACGATTTCACAGGCCTCGACCTTCGTGCCGGTCGTCCCTGCGAACGAGACGAACGCCTTCGCCTCGAACTTCCTCACCAGCGACGGAACCTCGCTGCTCGCCGGCTACACGAAAGCCGCCTCGGCCGGCAGCGTGCTCGTCTACACGCCGAACCTCGCCTCGCCGACGAAGTACATCAACGCGCCCGGCAATTACTCGGCGTCGAGCGTCTCGGGAAAGTTTCTGATCAATGGGATTGGCCTCGGCACCACCACCGGAACCGGCATCTACGCGCTCACCGCCTCCACCAGCACCGGAGCGCTGCTCGCCACCTTCGACCCTTCCTGGCAGGCGGCCAGCGGCGTCAGCGCGGTCTCGAGCAACGGGGTCATCATCGCCGGCTACTACGGCACCGCGATGGCGGACTCGAAGAACCACCTGCTCGCCGTTGCCCCGTCGACGTATCTCGCACCCATCGCGTCCGGCACCAGCTTCTCGCTGGCCGGCAGCGTCGAGGTTTACGCAGGGTTCGATGTCCTCAACGCGGTCGGCTTCAAAGACGGCGTCGCGATTCAGCGCGGCGACTTCCTGCCGCCCACGTACGCCGCCGTCACTTCCGACATCGTCCGCTATCCGCTCGCACTCGTGGGCTCGGGCACGCAGACGGTGACGGTGGGCGCGGCGCAGACGGTGGTGACCGCACCGAACCGCTGCACCGAGGTCGACTTCATCGGGCATCTCGGTGACGATCTGCTGCTCGGCGTGAAAGACCGCACCGGTCGCCGCCTCGTTCGGGTGGTGAAGCCGTGAGCTCGCGGCTGGTGACGCTCTCGCCAGCCGCGCTGCTTTTCTGCTTTGCGTGTGGCGCTCCGATTCCCGCTCTCGATGCGGGGGTCGACGCCTCCACACCCATCATCGACGCCGGACCTCGCGACGCCGGACCTCGCGACGCCGGCGCTGGACCCTTCGCGTCGCGCGTCGTCTCGTTCGACGCAGGCGCCGGAGCCGGCTTCGGACAACCCTCGCTCGTCCTCGGCCCACCTCAAGGCGGCGGCGACGGAATCGGGTCGTTCGACGTCCTCTCCCTCGGCAATGGGGGCGAGATCATCCTCGCGCTCGATGATCTGATCATCGCCGACGCGCCCGGCGTCGACCTGCTCGTCTTCGAGAACGCCTTCGCTGGTTTTCCCGAGAC
>JAYUXE010000691.1:0-1669 GCA_043753165.1 Archangiaceae bacterium
TGTCCGAGCGTGAAGGGCCGTTGGACGAAGTGCTGATCATCGGCACGGGGCCCATGGGCCGCATCACCGCCGAAGACTTGATGAAGCGCGGGCGCCGCAAGGTCGTCGGCTTCCTGCGCTTCGAAGACGAGACCCGCCCCGACAGCCTGCGGGCGCCCTTCCTGGGGGTCACCAGCGATCTCGAGAGCATCCTTCGCACGGTGCCCGTCAGCGAGGTCTACGTCGCCGGCAGCAACCTGAAGTACCCCGAGGCGATGCAGCAGGCGATCAAGACCTGCGAGAAGTTCGGCATTCCCTTCGCGCTGCCCGCGTACAGCTTCCGCCTCGACCGCGCGCGCCCCGTGGCGAGCAAGGCGATCGTCGACGGCTACCTGCACTACGTCTCGGTCGATGTGAAGCCGAGCCAGATGGCGCTCAAGCGGCTCTTCGACATCGTCGCGTCGGCGTGCGCGCTGTGGGTGTTGCTGCCGATGTTCGGCATCGTCGCGATGATCATCAAGGGCTCCTCGCGTGGCCCGGTGTTCTTCAAGCAGCAGCGCGTCGGCATCCACGGCAAGCCTTTCAACATGCTCAAGTTCCGCTCGATGGTGACGAACGCGGAAGAGCTGAAGGCCAAGCTCGAAAAGATGAACGAGATGTCGGGCCCGGTCTTCAAGATGAAGAACGACCCCCGCGTCACCGCCATCGGCCGCTTCATCCGCAAGTACTCCATCGACGAGCTTCCCCAGCTCATCAACGTGCTCCGCGGCGACATGAGCATCGTCGGCCCGCGCCCGCCCGTGCCGCCCGAGGTCGCAAAGTACGAGGCCTGGCAGCGCCGCCGCCTCTCCGTTCGCCAGGGCCTCACCTGCATCTGGCAGGTGTCCGGCCGCAACCAGATTTCCTTCGAGCAGTGGATGTACCTCGACATGCAGTACATCGATCACTGGTCGTTGAAGAACGACATCAACCTCATCTTGAAGACCGTGCCTGTCGTGCTGACGGGCCGTGGCGCGAGCTGAAGAAACGCGCTTGAACGAGGCCGTCAAACCCTCCAACGACGTGCTCGTTGCCGTGCGCAACCTGGCCAAGCTGGGTGGCTCGCTGGGCATGACGTTGGTGCTCGGCTTCCTCGTTCGCCCGCTGCTGCGGCGCTGGCTCGGCCCTGACGCGTTCGGCCCGCTCGACACCGCCGACGGCTTCACCGCCACCTTCTTCATCGTCCTGACCCTGGGCGTCGACGGCTACATTCGAAAAGAGATTCCCCTTCGGCCGAAACACGCGAACGATTTCCTCGCGTCGATCTTCCTGCTGCGGCTGACGCTGACCGTGCCCATCTTCATCGCGATGTACGCGGTGATGACGTACTTCGCGTGGCCCGCGCAGGTGCAGTCCCTGGTCTGGATCCTCGGCGCGACGCAGTTCGTGACGATGATGAACATGAGCTTCGCGGCGCTGCTTCAGGCGCACACCACCGTCGACGGGCTTTCCATCATCAACGTCATCTCGAAGGTGATGTGGGGGGCCTTCGCCGTCGCAGGCGTCGCGATGGGCTACGGCATTCACGCGGTCGCGCTGGCGCTGCTGGTGTCCGAAACGGTGAAGGCCGTCGTGTGCCTGAGCCTGTGCCGCAAGCACTTCGACCTCTCGTTCGCCTCGTTCGGCTGGGGCCCCGCGCGGGTGATCGTGA
>JAYUXE010000692.1:0-4209 GCA_043753165.1 Archangiaceae bacterium
CGCGCCTTCAGCTGCGAGACCAGCGTCCCGTGGTGGTAGCGGGCGGTGGGGTGAATCGGCAGGCCTGCGGGCTTGTCGAGGATCAACAGCCACTCATCGCGGAAGACTTCCTTCACCTCGTCGGCGTGCGGGGTCTCGGGCTCGGGCAACGCCTTGCGCCGCAGCTTGAACGTCAGCCCCGTTGTCACCAGCGTCGATGGCTTCAGCTTCCTCTCGCTGATCAGCTCGTTCTCGATGATGGACTTCACCCGCGTGCGCGACAGCCGGCGAATCTTCGCGCACAGGTACAGGTCGAGACGCCAGCCCGCGAAGTTCGGCTCGACGCAGAACTCCATCTCGATGAATTCGTCCATACCCGGCGGGTGCGACTTACGCCATCAAGGGCGGGTTCGGATCGCCACCCGTCGGGTGCCCAGAAACAGCAGCGCCAGGCCGAACCAAAGTCCGCCGGGTCCGCTCGAACACCCTCCAGCCTTTGGCCCTTCGACGCTCCCGCCTTGTCCCCCGCCTGTCCCACCACCGGCCCCCGTCGTACCGGCGTCCGGCGTTCCGGCGTCCGGCGTTCCGGCGTCTGGCGTTCCGGCGTCTGGCGTTCCGGCAGTGCAACCCGTGGCGCCGTTGCCGCAAACGAACCCGGGGTTCACGGCCGAGCAGTTAAAATTACAGCCCCCAGACGGCAGCGCGTTGCCGTCATCGCAGACCTCATTGTCGGCCTTCCAGCCATCTCCGCAGGTGCTTGCCATGCACGAGAAGTTCTGATGCTCCCAGGGAACCTGGCCGTTCGTGCAGTTGCTGCGAACGCAGACCGCGAACTTCAGGGTTGCACAATCGCTGTCTTTGGCAGCGCAGCCACAGTCACAGATGCCGTCACCGTAGAGCGCGGGCCCGCAGGACCAAACCGTCGGGACCTGCCCCAAAGAGAGAACCACGACGAGGGGCAGGAAAATCATGGGGACTCCGAAGACGGGCTGGCACCGACAAGATCTGCGACCGAAGCCGATTCGTGGATGGTTCGAGGTGAGATGACGAGCTCGGTGAACCGGTACCCGAGCGCTCGAATCATTTGAGGATTCTCGAACGTTGCCGTCGGCGTCAGGTCGTGTCGGGCTGACCGGAATGCTTCGGGGCTCGGGGGCAGTGGCTCGATTTTCGACGCGGCGCTTCGCGCCACCGCCGTCAAATGGCAGCTGACGCAGTCCATCGTTCCAGGGTTGTGCAGCGCAGGATTCTCGATGCGTGCCGCCGCGTCGAAGGCCTTTTCGCGTTCGGGCAACGTCGCCTTGCGCGCGCTCGCATCGTCGAGCAACAACGAGAAGTCGTCCGCTGAGGCGGTCGGGGGTTCCACGTTGGCGCTGATCGCCGGCCCTTGCATCGAAAGCAGGTGCTGTTCCGTGGCACCGGCCGTTTCGGGGATGACGATCGGCGACTGCCCGCCGTCATTGGCCAGGTCGAACCCGGAAAAAGTCCACCCCGCGTTGGCTGCATGCACGCCGACGGATGTCACTCGAACCAGGCGGGCTCGGCCGAGCACCGGCAGCAGAATGTCGCGCACGCGCAGTCGATTCTCGCGGCTGAGCGCCAGTGGATTCACGCGCAAGGGTCGCGCGGTCGGAAGCGCCGACTCTGTTCTCGCCTGGGCGAGCGCCTCGATCGCCCCCTTGATCTGGCGTTCGTTGTCGGCGGCATAGAAAGCGTGAATCGACGCATCGCGCGCCTCGGCCTGGCCGGACGCAGACAGAAAAACCGGCTGGAAGACGAGGCGCAGGTTGGGCGAGCAGGGCTGCGCGCCGCGGCCCTCACGAAAACACGGGTCGAGGCGGGCACCCACCACGACGAGACTCTCGTACAACGCTCGCGGCTCATCGACTCGGGTCAGCGCTGGGATGGTATCGAAGAGGTCCCGCGAGAGCAGCGCTGCTCCATTGGCCAGTGAGCCCGCCTGAAGAAAACCCTGGGCCTCTCGATTGTCATTCGACGAGGGCAGGGGCCACACCACGGTGACATCCGCCATCTCGATGACCGGCGGGACCCGGGCACCACAAGCCACGACCGAACCCAGCAGGCACGCAACCAACCCAAAACACTTCATCGCCAAACGTCCCTTCGACACGCCGGTCGAGAAAAGAGCCGAACTGCATTCTTCGGCTCGACGCAGAACTCCGTCTCGATAAATTTGTCCATAACCTATGGTGGGACCTTAACCATGACGGCTCTGCTCCCGGCAACGTTGGCACTGGCGATCGCGGCAGCTCCCGCAGGCAAGGTTGCGATCGTCGACCTCGACACCACGATGGTCGGCATGGCGTCGCAGGTCACCCAGGCTCTGAAAGACGCTGCGACGGCCCAGAAGCTCACCGTCATCGGCCCCGACGAGCTCCGCACGCAACTGGGAAACAAAAAATACAACGAGCTTGTGAAGTGCTCGGCCAAGCCCGCCTGCGTCTCGCAAGTCGTCGGCGACGTGCCGGGCATCACCCGCGTCGTCGGCGGCTCGCTGACCGTCGACGACAAGCACTACAACCTGAAGCTCGCCCTCATCGACGTGGCCGGCCTCACCGTCGTCGCCGATGTCGATCGCGCGATCCTCATCGCTTCGCGCCGCTTCCAGAAAGACGTGAAGGATCTCGTCGGCCCGCTGCTGCGCGGTGAACGCGAGGCCCGCAGCACGCTGGTCGTGAAGACGAACGCCAAGGACGCGCAGGTCACCGTCAACGGCGAGCCCGTCGGAGTCGCGCCCGTCACGCTGCAGCTGAAGCCCGGTAAGCACGAGGTGAAGATCGATCGCCAGAAGTACCTGCCCGTCACGCGCCTCGTCGACCTCGAGCCGAACCAGACCTTCACCGCCGACATCCGGATGATCCTGAAGCCCGGCGAAGTCGCGGAAGAAGCAGTGCCCGCACTCGTCGGGTTGAACGGCGCCGCAGCGAACGAAGGCCCCGGCTTCCGCCTTCGCCCGCCCTCGATCGTGTCGCTGGCCGCCACCGTCATCGCGTTCGGCGTCGGCACCGTCTTCGGCATTCAGTCGAGCTCGGGCGAGAAGACGCTGCTCGCCGGCTACAACAAGACGACCATGATCTACTCGGGCAAACGCACCGACGCGATCGCCGTTCACAACAACGCCCTCATCGCCAACGTCTCTTTCGGCGTCGCCGCCGCAGCCTTCGTCACCACTGTCGTCCTCTTCGTCTTCGACGTCCGCGCAGGCAACACGCCGGTGCAGCTCGCTCCGGCCGTGAATCCCGAAGGCGCCGGCGTCTTCTTTGGCGGGAGCTTCTGATGCGCACCCGCGTCGTTCTTCTTCTGGTGCTCGCCGCGGGCTGCAAGCCGTCGGTGGATCCAAACGTCGGCAGGTACACCTGCACCGTCGCCGCCGACTGTGGGCCCGACTACGAGTGCAAGGCGCAGCTGGCCGGTGGCTCGCTGTGTTTCAAGAAGGGCACCTGCGTCGCCGAGACCTGCAACGGCAAAGACGATGACTGCAACGGCGTCATCGACGACACGTTTCCAATGGCGAACACCCTTTGCACCAGCAGTGCGCTGGGCGAATGCGCGCCGGGTCGCTTCCTCTGCATCGACGCAGGCACTGTCTGCGTCTCTGAGGTGAAGCCCAAAGCCGAGCTCTGCAACGGTAAAGACGACGATTGCAACGGCTCGCGCGACGAGACGTTCACCCTCGCCACCGACAACGCGAACTGCGGTGCGTGCGGCAACACCTGCGCGAATGGCACGTCGTGCGCGCTCGGCCTCTGCCGCGAAACCAACTGTGCCGACGGCATCGACAACGACGGCGATGGCGGCATCGACTGCGCCGACCCCGCCTGCCAGCAGCGCACGTGCTTCACCAACGGCGACGCCGGCTTCGTGTGCGGCAGGTTCCCGGACGCCGGGGCTCCCGACGCGGGCGACTCGGGAGTTCCCGACGCGGGCGCGGCCGACGCCGGCATTCCGGACGGGGGTCAGATCGACGCCGGCGTGGACGACGGTGGCCGCTTCTTCTGCTTCCCCACCGAGCTCTGCGACGACGGCGCCGACAACGACCAGGACTTCCTCACCGACTGCGAAGACCCCGACTGTAACGGCCGCACGTGCGCGAGCGGCACCGTCTGCACCAATTTCGTGTGCCCGGGGCCGGGCTGATCTCCGTTCGCGTCGTCCGCATGCTCGACGTCGTCCCGTCGCGCCCGGGTGAGCGTGCCTTCGTCGCCGCGG
>JAYUXE010000693.1:0-1667 GCA_043753165.1 Archangiaceae bacterium
CACAACCCCGCAAACACCGGCAACGCCGCCACCTCGCTGGCGCCGTGGACATGCCCGTGAGTGCGAAGAAGAAAGTCGCCATCGTGGCGCTGCTGCTCGCCCCGATGCCCGCGCCGGCGTAGTGCTTCGCAATTGATCAAGGCCTCGCGCGGGACAGGCGCAGCCGGCGCGCCCACCAGAGCGCGGCGATCGCGATCAACAGCCCGGCCGCCAGCCCTGCCTCAGCGACGCCCGTGAGGACATAGTTCCGTGCGCACATCGCGCTCTGTTCGCTGCGCCAGCACGAAAGCATGGCAACCCCGACGCCGTAATAGAACACCGTGGCACTGACGCCGAGAAGGAGCCCGCCCACGATGCCCAGGGCTGTCGCTCTCACAGGGTGTGCCCCGCTCCCGTCTGTTTCGGGTCACCGAAGTCTGGCCCCGACTGTCTCGTCGAGCACTTGTCCAGGACCTCTTGTGTCTTCGTGTGGCAGTCGTTCACGAAGGGCCACCAATTCCCCGTGTCCTTGCCGAACTCAGTCTCGCGCTCCACGCACGCCACGTCTACTTCGGGGACGACGACGCATTCTTTGTCCTTCTCCTTCGAATGGTCGACCCATTGTGTCGCTTGCCCTACCGGTGGCGGTTCACCGTGACCAGGAATCTGCCCGGGTCTCTCTCCCATGCCGACCTGCTTCCCCGGTGTCTGAAGCCAGTGATGCTTCGCCCCGAGCTGGCCAATGAACGGGATGTCCGCGGCACGCTTGCAGAGTTCAACCTGGCTCAGAAGCTCGCCCGCCTTGAAGGTTGGGCCGCCTTCGCAGACGGGTCCACCCGGTATGGCTGAAGAACCTTCAGGCGGTCCTTTGAACGGCGCGACGGAGTTCTGTGCCGGCGTCGAGTTGGTCTGACTCGGGGACGAACGAGTGGGCGGCGGTTCGCGGCACTCGAGCACGTCGTTCTCGGGCTGTACTGCACTGCCACCATCGATTTTGATTCCCATCCTGGCTCCTGTGAGAGGGTCGAGCCAACGTTTGCGAGTCCCACGCCAACGGAAACTTGTTGTGTTTCGAAGGCTTGCGAAGAGCCAGCGACGGAATCATCCCTGGTGAAGGACGGAGGGACGACCTGCCCGGACGACGTGCCGGCCAACAGCTGCAACCCGCCTACAGCCCGCTGTGCGGATGCGGAAAGCGACGCGAGTCCGGGTACGGAGCGACGTCCAGCACCTCGCCCGCAGACAGCCGCGCCTGCAGCTGCAGCCAGAACTGGGGCGTGAAGAGGTCCGCGTGCTCGTCGAGAAAAATCTGGCGCAGTCGGTCGGTGGGAAAGATGAACTTCGCGAACTCTTCGGGGAAGACGTCATTTGCCCCGACGAAGAACCACGGCTCGCCGCGGGTGTCGTCTTCGTCATCGCGCGCCGTCGGCATGCGACGAAAGGTCATCTGCTCGAGCGGTGCAATCTCGTCGTAGTCGTAGAAGACGACGCGCCCGAAGCGCGTGACGCCGAAGTTCTTGAGCAGCAAGTCGCCCGGAAAGATGTTCGCCCCTGCGAGCTCACGAATCGCGTTGCCGTACTCGCGCACCGCCTGCCGCACCCCGGCCTCGTCCGCGCGCTGCAGGAACAGGTCGAGCGGAGTGAGTCGCCGTTCGATGTACAGGTGCTTGATGACGAGCTTGTCGCCC
>JAYUXE010000694.1:0-4204 GCA_043753165.1 Archangiaceae bacterium
TTGGGCTACACGCCGCGCGAAGGGTTGCCGCAGCTGCGCGAGCTCATCGCGGCGGACCTCGTGCGGCAGGGCGTGCCCGCGTCGGCGGAAGAGCTCGTCGTCACCACCGGCAGCCAGCAGGGGCTCGACCTCATCGCGCGGACGCTGATCAACCCCGGCGATCCGTTTCTCATCGACGAGTCCACGTACCACGGCGCGCTCAACCTGCTCTCGACCGCCGGCGCGCGACTCATCGCGGTGCCGAGCGACGATGAAGGGCCGTCGCTCGAGGCGCTGACGCGTGACGGCCGCGCGGGGGTGAAGGGCTTCTACCTGATGCCGAACTGCCAGAACCCCACGGGCCTGCGCGTCTCGGTCGCGCGGCGGGAGGCCCTCGTCGCGTGGTCGCACCGGGCGGGGATGCCGCTGATCGAAGACGACTACGCGTCGGACTTGAACCTCGATGGAAAACCGCCGCTGCCGGCGCTGCGTTCATTGAGCGGCGAGGTCGTCTACCTCGGCACGTACAGCAAGAAGCTCATTCCCGCGCTTCGCATCGGTTACCTGCTGTGCCCGCCTGCGCTGCAGCAACACATCGCCGCGCTCAAGCACTCGATGGACCTCGGCACGTCGGGAATTCTTCAGCACGCGCTGGCCGAGTTCTTGAGCCGTGGCTACCTGCAGGCGCACCTCGCGCGCGTGCTGGTCGAGTACCGGGCGCGGCGCGATGCCCTCGAAGAAGCGCTGCGCAAACACCTGCCCGCGCACGTGACGTGGCGCCACCCCGAGACGGGTTTGCAGCTGTGGATTCCGACGCCGGGCATCGACCCCGAGCTGCTGTACGTCGAGGCGCTGCAGCACGGCGTGATGGTGAGCCCGGGCACCTTGAACGCGGTGGGCTCGTCGCCGCGGCGCGGACTTCGCCTCACGTACTGCGCGGAACCAGAGGCCCGATTGGTCGAAGGCGCGAAGCTGCTCGGGAAGGCATGGGCCGCGGTCGAGAAGCGCACGCGCGCTGCGAAACCCACCCGGAAGGAAGAACGCGTCGATGCCGTCTAAGACGAAGGTCGGGCTCGCCGAGATGTTGCGCGGTGGGACCATCATGGACGTGGTCGATGTGGCGCAGGCCGTGCGCGGCTGCTCGAGGCGCTGGGGCACGCGGTGATCGAGGTCCGGTCTGCCGACGCGCTGGCGCTCTGCGACGGGCTCGTTCTTCCGGGTGGCGAGAGCACGACGGCGAAGCGGTGCTGGTGCGGCAGGGCAATGTGACGGGCGCGACGTTTCACCCCGAGCTCACCGGAAACGACCCGAATCACCGTGGGGTGTTCGGGCCACGGGGGGGTGTGGCCTTTCGTCGCAACGGGAACTGGAACGCAGCGTGCAAAAGCCGTCTGGCATGAGCATCGCGATCGCCTCTCTCGACAGCGCCCGAAAAGCCCGCCTTCGCTTCACCACCGACGCCGGCCCGGGCTTGCGCCGAATCCGCAAGGGCAAGAACTTCAAGTACGTCGACGCGGCCGGCCGCCCCTGCAACGAAGCGACGATCGCGCGGATCAAGTCGCTGGTGATCCCACCTGCCTGGGAAGATGTCTGGATTTGCCCCAGTGACAAAGGCCACATTCAGGCGACGGGGCGCGACGAGCGCGGCCGCAAGCAGTACCGTTACCACGTGCGTTGGCGCGAGGTTCGCGACACCAGCAAATACGGGCGCATGGTCGCGTTTGCCGAAGTTCTGCCGAAGATTCGCGAGACCGTCGACGGCGCACTGAAGAAGCCGCTTTCGCGCACCACGCTGCTCGCTTCCGTCATTCACCTGCTCGAACGCACTCACATTCGCATCGGCAACGACGAGTACGCGAAGACGAACGGACACTTCGGCCTCACCACCCTGCGCGAGAATCACGTGCGCGTGGACGGCTCGAAGATGTACTTCCGCTTCCTTGGCAAAAGTGGCGTCAAGCGCGTCATCGACTTGAACGATCGCCGCATCGCTCGCGTCATCGTCCAGTGCCAGGAACTGCCGGGCCACGAGCTCTTCCACTACGAAGATGAGGACGGCCGCGTGCGCCGCGTCTCGTCGGGCGACGTGAACCGATTTCTGAAAGAGACCGCCGGCCAGAAAGTGACCGCGAAGGACTTCCGCACCTGGGCGGGAACCGTGCTCGCCGCGCGGTCGTTGGCCGACAAGCCGCACGAGAGTCCCACCGAAGCAAAACGCAACATCGTCGCGGCGGTGAAAGAAGTCTCAGCGCGCCTGGGCAACACGCCCGCAGTGTGCCGCAAGTGCTACATCCACCCGGCGGTGCTCGACGCGTACACCCGCAACGAGCTCAAGGGGCTGATGTCGAAGCCGCGCCTCGTTTCGAAGTCGTCGCTCGACCTCAGCCTCGAAGAAAGGGCGGTGCTGGACCTCATCCGTGGCGGCCAGCGCCTGCGGAAAGCAGCGTAAACCGGGTTGCGGTATAGGGGGCCAATCTCCCCCATGCGCTCGATCATCTCGCACCTGCGATTTCTGGCCGGCTTCTCGATTGTCGCCGTCGGCTCGGTGATCGCCTTCGTGGCTGCCCTGCCGTTCATCCCGTGGCGGCGAGCGCGCATTCGCATCTGCAATCTCTACGGTCACATCGTCGGGCGCGCCGTCTTGTTCTGCGCCGGAGCGACCCCCGTCGTGAAGAACCGCGAACGCATCGTTGCCTCGATGCCCGCCATCTTCGTCTGCAACCACACCTCGACGCTCGACGCGTTCTTGTCGATCTGGCTCTGCCCGTACGACGCGTGCGGGGTCTTCAAGCGCGAGGTGCTGTTGATTCCGTTCTTCGGACAGCTGCTCGCGCTCTCAGGTCATCTCACGCTGAACCGCAAGAACACGGGCAGCGCGGTCGAGACGCTGAAAGACATGGCGGTGCTGATGAAGGAAAAGCGGCTCGGCATCTGGATCATGCCGGAAGGCACGCGCAGCAAAGACGGCCGGCTGTTGCCCTTCAAGAAGGGCTTCGTGCACCTGGCGATCGCCAGCGGGTTGCCGGTGGTGCCGGTGGCGATTCACGGCGCGCATCGCAACTGGCCGCTGGGCCCGTTGCGCTTCACGCCGATGACGCTGGAAATCGACATCCTGCCGGCGATCGACACCCGGGGATGGACGGAAGCAAACGCCGCAGAGCACGCGGCGGAAGTGCATGCCGTGATGAAGGCCGCGTTGAGGGAAGACCAGCGCCCGGCCGGGCTCGCCCTCGCCGCGTAAAGCGATTTTCAGCGAACGATGCAGTCGTCGAGGTAACGGGCCAACGCGAGCTCGTGCCGCAGCGGCAAATCGGTGAAGACGACCTGAACCCGGTTGTCGTCGCCCATCGGCACGATGCGCGCGAGCTTTGCCGGCAGCTTCACTTCCTCGTCGTGCTCGGGGACGCGGAAGCGAACCTCGAACGACTCGGACAACGGGGGAAACGCGGTGTTCCACGAGGCGCCGCCGAGGCCGACCTCGCCTTCGAAGACCTTGGGGACCCCGCCTTCTTGC
This sequence comes from Archangiaceae bacterium, assembly GCA_043753165.1. Classification (GTDB taxonomy): domain Bacteria; phylum Myxococcota; class Myxococcia; order Myxococcales; family Myxococcaceae; genus JAGSPQ01. The sequence continues at coordinate 3,494 of JAYUXE010000694.1, forward strand.
GCGTCGACGACCCAGAGACGGCGGGGCACGCGGGGCGAGGCGCGGCGTTCTTCTTCGCGGCGCTCGGCCTTGCGTTCGATGGGCTCGGGCACGAGGCCCAGAGCCCGGCGTTCCATCGCGCGGCGGTCGTAGAGAATCGGCGTCGGCGAAGGCGGCGGCAGCATTCCGTCGTCGGACGAGGCGTGAAGCTCGGACACGTCGATGAAGCCGGCGTCGTAGTCGTAGTGGCTCAAAATCAGTTCTCCTCGACGAGGAAGCCGAACAGCTCGAGCGGAGCGGCGCCGAACTCTGCGCGGCGGTTTTCGGCGTACGCCTCGTCCGTCTCGGCGTCGATCAACGGCGCTTCTTCACCGAACGTGATCGCTTCGACGGCTGAAGGCGCGATGCCCAGCTTCACCAGGTACGAACGGGCCGCGTCGGCGCGGCGCTGGCCGAGCGCGAGGTTGTATTCGACCGTGCCGCGTTCGTCGCAGTGACCCGCGATGCGAATCGAGGCCCAAGGCTGCTTCTGCATCTGCTCGGCGAGGCGGCGCAGGGCCAGCGCGTCGTGCTGGGTCAACGTCGCGTCGTCGAAGCCGTAGTGAAGCACCGTTTCCTTCAGCAGCTGCGGCAGCAGGTCGGGCTCACCCGCGCGGACGTAGTGCGGCGAGTCCGTTGGATCTGCGGGCTCGTTGCGAACAATCTTCTTCGCGCAGCCAGTGGAGAAAAGAA